>CAIWDQ010000534.1 GCA_903911455.1 uncultured bacterium | reverse complement strand
ATAAATAGTTCCAACTGTAATTCGGTTTTTATCAATTCTAGTTGAATCTACTATTAACGATAATTCAGTATTCGCTAATTCAATATTACCTATACTCATTGCTGTAATAGCATTAATATAATGTGCTGAATTTGATGCTTGCATTGTATTAAAAAAGTTCTGATACACATAATCACTGGTATCACCCATTATAATTATAGTACTATCATCAAGCATCATTCTATATGCATATTCTCTTGATGAATAGGTGTTTTCATCTTTTAGCGTATCAAATCTTAATTGATTCCTAACAGTAGGTCCAATCGCTATTTCACGCTCACTTGCTGTTGTTATATGCCCGTATGGATTATCAGGTACTGAAGGAGGAATGCAATAATTTATACTATTATTTGTATTTGGAGTAGGAGTTAATTGTAATCCAAGATTTTTTGGTATAGGTAAATAATCTCCGGTAACATAATAATATTTAAAAGAAGATGTTAATGTATTAATACCGTAAGTACCATGTGCTCTATCTGTACCATATTTATCAGTCCATGTATTCGCAGGATTAAATACATTAAACATTCCTTGATCGCTTATTGTTGAGTTTACTTCAAATTGTAATCCATAATAATTCTCAAAAAAATTATTGCATTCAAATTGTGTACTCGTCAAATTACCAACAGTATATATCCCACTACCCAACTGATTAAAATGATTAGAGTAAATTGTAGAGCCTAATACATTATTACCAATTGAAATACCTCTTAAAGTTGTGCTATGTGTACTATCCAAAATATTATAAGGAACATAATTAACTGTATTGTTTGATACTGTTAGTTTATTGCAATTTTGAATATCCATTCCATAATATTTAGTTGGAAAGCTATTATGATAAATAGAATAATAATTATTGATAGCATTATTTTCAATGAGTGCCCCTTTCAAATAACTTGCACTGTACATCCCTATCATCGAAATACCTGTATATTGATTATTAATAGTATTTGAATCAACCTTTACGCAATAGATAGTTGATTGAATTGGATTTTGAATACTAATACCAATATATGAATTCAAAGTTTTTTGGTCTTTTTGTGAAATAGAATTTCGATGCACAATTGAGCCAGATAAAGGCGATAGTAAACTTATACCCAGTTTGCCATCAAAAAATATATTATTATCCAAGTCGCTAACATAATTAAATGAATGTATCCCTGTTATGCAATTATTAAAAGTATTAGTATTAAGTGCATCACCCCCAACATACAAATGATTTGTAATAGGATTAGTAGCTGTGTGCATTGCATAAATAGCACCCTCATAATAAAAATTGAACTTAACGCCAGATCCAAGACTATTTTGATATGCAATTTTATCAAATTCATTATTAATGACATTAATATCAGAATTTACAGCATAAATACCATATTGCATTGTAGTAAAAGTATTCTTATAGGATTGATCACTTGCATCACCAATAGTAAGGTTATATATACTATCACATTCAATACCCGATAAGGTTTTTATGCCTATCATAGGTTTGTAATATAATGATTGAATTCCTTGAAAAGACGTATTACGTATACTCCCTTGATAAATACTAGATGGATCAGGAGTTATTAAACTGTCATTTATAACCATAATATTATGATAATTATCCACAAAATAGGAATCTTCAATATCAAACGGACTACCATCTTTAAACACAAACCCATTAATAGCATTATAAATTTGTGAATTTCCATGAATAGTTACCAACGAACTTGGATCATTAACATATACACCATCCCACATATACCGGCAACCGGCTTGTATAACTGAATTTGAGTCTAAAGTTAATGTACTACCGGGATCTAAAATTATTTTAGCCATTGGCCCCATTAATATACTATTATTATTTAGTGTAAAAGCGCCTATAAATCTAACAGTATCATTAATTGCAAATGGAGTTGAATTTATAATATTTGATGGTGTTATATTTACATTGAAAAAATTGGTAATGTTTTCATTGTTGCAACAATTATAAATATAAATTGAATCGATATTAGTACAACCGTTGGAATCTGATACTGTTGCATATATTACTGTAGGATTAGGGATTGTGTCTGGAGCTGTCTTCCATTTGATAATAGCAAAGTAAGGAGTTGTTGTAGTATCAATATTTATATAATTAGTTGGATCAGTATAGAAATGATAACTTGCTCCTGGAATAGGATTAACAATATTATATGCAACATCTTGATTTAAGCAGTTATTTCTATAACCCGAGATAGTTGGTTTAGCAGGTTTGTTAACAGTTAATATTATAGTATCGGTATAATGACATCCATTAGAATCAATAGCAACAACTATAAACCTTGTAGTTACAGTAGCAATACCAGTTATTGTGCTGGTGGAAGGATAATTATTATTTAAATTCGAGTTTGTAATGTTAAACGTTGTAGAAGTTTGATTACTACTCCATGACCAATTAACTATTTTATCAGGTATTTTTACCTGCAATTTAAATGAATCGCCCAAACAAATAGAATTTGGATAATTAGTTGATTGTGATAATTTAGTTTTTACAAAAATATCATCTATCCAAATAGGATAAATTTGTTGGTCACCATAAAATGTATTATTTTTATATGGTGCAATAAATATTGTATTAAAATTGCTTGAATTGCAAGTAAATGAAGAATTGTAATTTTGCCAACCATTTATATTGTTGTTGGGTATACAAGCAATTAATTGTCCAACATTGGTGGATGAATATGTTAATGTATCAAAAAAAAAGGGATCATTTGCATAAGTGATATATGCATTATTATCAATTGCAAATATTTTAACACTATCTTCACCATACCAAACAGGTGCACCATTTATATTATATCTTAAACTTAATGTGTAATTACCCCCTGTTTTTAATCCAATTGAATTCGGTACTGTTGGTCCTGTAAGTCTATTATATGCAAAATTACCATAACCATTTCCATTTCCAAATCCCCAACCGTATGAATATAAAAATAAAAAATTATTACCACTTGTTTCTCTTTTTAATTGTGCCTCAGCATAGTACCAAGAAACCCAATTACAAACATTAGTGTATGCATCTGGTGGATACTCATATGTTGCGACAAGTTGATACCACCAATTATCAGGATGAATACTCATAAATATAAGTGCGGTATCTAAATCATAAGTAATTGTATTAAAATTACCATTTGGATTTATAATTACTCCATTACTTGTGCAAGTTGGACCACAACTCAAAATTGTTGTCCCCATTTTGTAATTAGACGTATACAAATTAAAGTTACCGTTTTTAGTACCATCCCTAATAACCTTTATTTTATAAGTATTCCCAATTTGAATAGGATACATTAATATACTGTCATATTTTAACAGATTAATAGAATCAATCAAAACCAGATTATCACAACTGCCACTGTATAACAATAATCTTGATATTTTAGAAGCACTTGTATCTGAAATTGGTTGTAAATAGACTACAATAAAAGAAGAATCGGCTTTAAAAGTAAGCCAATATTCATTACTGTTCATATAATACTCTTGTAAAGTATTAAAACTTTTTAAAGTATCTGCATCAGCACATGTGCCTTGCCCAAAACTTTTGCCGATAACTAATATTACCAGCAAAAAGAATAAAACGAAATTCTTTTTCATTGTGAATTGTGTTTAATTTATAAAAAATTAATAAAAGACTTTTTTAGCCTTACTTATTGTTCAATAAATTCATAATTAAATTTTAGTAATTTCTTCTTAAGTCCTGTGGCTGCTATTGCAGGTACGTTAGCCAGCAGCATAATTTGTTTTTTTGTTTCCCAATTTTAATGTTTTGTAGCTCTCAGGTTCTTTCAAGCATGGTTATAAACTTTATTAATATAATAAAAAAAGGGCGTGAACCTCTGCATGATATTTCAACAAAAAAGAGGTACCGCCAAGCACCCGTGAATAATTGAAAATAGCAAAAGGAACACACCCATTCGGGTGCATTCTCAAATACTATTTCTCTATTCACTAAATTTTGGCGGAATTCCTTTTTAGAGAAATATAAAGCAATGCGACTTCTTTATTATATTTTTTCTACTTTAAATCATTTGTAAATACCCTATTTAAAATTGTGAAAGTTTTATTAAATTAAACAGGGTAAAAGTACAAAATAATTTTTATCTTTTATATGCTTTTTTCAATTCTAATTTCTTCTAAACTCTTAATTGCATTTGTGACCAAAAGGTTACCAACGAAATTAAATTATTTTGGCGGTAAAAATACAATATAAAACTGCATATGTCAAGTCATGTGGCGAAATAATGGCGAAATAATGGCGAATTGAAATTCATAAATTATAATTTGTTTTATATTAGTACATTATATTATAGTTTTAAAACTCAAATATTCGAAATTGTGGCGAATGTATAATTCATTTAAAAATCCTATATTATTTTCCCACAAACCCGAGCATTAATTCCACGAACCGTTTTCCCCTTACCACAGGCCCGAAATCCCATAAATTTTACATGAGACTCAATTCAGCCAACAGAAGAGTCGATTCAACGGAGCGATTTTTCCATTCCACGTCCCCGAGCATTCATTCAACGGAGTGATTTCGCCATCCCACGAACCCGAGAGTCAATTCAACCGACCTAAGAGTCAATCCCACGTCCCCGAGAGTCAATTCAACGGACAGAAGAGTCGATTCCTTCAACTTTAAGTCCATTCAACGGAGCGTTTTTCCCATTCCTTGTACCCGAGACTCGTATATTTTTACCTATTACTCGTCTCTTGAAAAGTAATAAGACATAAAATCAGGCAAGTATATCTTTCCTAAAGCGTCATGGTGAGTTAGCTCCCTCAAATTAATGTTAATTTACAGCTTTACAGATGAGCAGTTTCACTTTACAGGAAGTATTTCAAAATAGACTTTCCAAAAATAATGAAGGTTTTTCTTTTACAAACTCTTTTAAAATCTAACGAAAGAAGAAATCGTTATTATTGTATTATGTACACTTGGTTTTGTTATTCGATAATCTCCTGTTTTTAACCTTAATTTAAGACGTTAACATTTTTTAACAGCCAATAAACAGTTAAATAGTAATTATGACAAAGTTTTTTCGTTTTTATTCGTGATTCTTTTATACATTTGCCTTTTTATTTAATAAAACTTTAATTAGTGTCAGACAGCATAGTAATCATACCTACTTACAACGAAAAGGAAAACATCGAAAAGATTATTCGTAAGGTTTTTACTTTATCTAAAGAATTTGATGTACTTATAGTAGAGGACAATTCTCCTGATGGGACTGCTGATATTATTAAATCGCTGATGCCTGAGTATCCCAATCGTCTTTTTATTGAAGAACGTAAAGGTAAGATGGGCTTAGGAACCGCTTACATCCACGGCTTTAGATGGGCACTTGCCAGAGAATATAAGTTTGTATTCGAAATGGATGCAGATTTCTCTCATAATCCTGATGACTTGCTTAAACTATATGATGCATGCCTGAACAAAGGCGCTGATGTAGCAATTGGATCAAGATATATTAAGGGTGTAAACGTTGTTAACTGGCCTATGGGCAGAGTGCTGATGTCGTACTTTGCATCTATTTACGTAAGGTTTATTACGCGTATGAAAATTATGGATACTACTGCCGGGTTTAAATGCTATCGCAGAGAAGTACTTAAAGCTATTGATTTTGATAAGATACGGTTTATGGGCTATGCTTTCCAGATTGAAATGAAATTTACCGCATGGAAGCTACATTTCAATATTATGGAAGTCCCTATCATCTTCACCGACCGTACTGAAGGGACATCGAAGATGAGCAAACGGATATTTAAAGAAGCGTTTATAGGTGTACTAAGTATGAAGATCAAAAGCTGGTTTAAGAAATACGAACGTTTAACAGATTAAAATATTTAAAGACCGCTACTGGCGGTCTTTTTTGTAATAACTATTTTATATATGAAAAAAAACTATAAGATCATCAATGCAAAGATAGTTAATGAGGGTAAAATCTTTACAGGTGATGTTATTATTAAAGATGGACTTATTGAAGATATCATAACTACGGAACAAAAGTCTGATAATGACAATGATTCTGACGATTATATTGTTATAGATGCTAAAGGTAAATATCTGTTGCCGGGAGTAATTGATGACCAGGTGCATTTCCGAGAACCGGGATTAACACATAAAGGCGAAATATATACTGAGAGTAAAGCTGCTGTAGCAGGTGGTATTACGTCATTTATGGAAATGCCAAATACAGTCCCTCAAACATTAACACAACAATTACTTGAAGATAAATATCAGATAGCTAAAGAAAAATCGTTGGCAAACTACTCCTTTTATATGGGAGTATCTAATGATAATGCTGAAGAAGTCCTTAAAACTGATGTAGCAAATGTATGTGGTATTAAGATTTTTATGGGAGCATCTACAGGCAATATGTTAGTTGATAACGTAGCTACACTCGAAGAGATATTCTCAAAAACAAAGATGTTGATAGCTGTTCATTGCGAAGATGAAAACATCATCAGGTCGAATACAGAGTTATATAAAGCTAAATATGGTGAAGATATTCCTTTTAGTGCGCATCCTTTAATCAGAAGTAAGGAAGCATGCTATGCATCATCCTATTTTGCAGTGCAATTAGCTAAGAAATATAAAACACGTCTGCATTTGTTTCATCTGTCAACTGCTGTTGAAATGAGTCTGCTTGATAATAGTTTGCCAATAGAAGAAAAACATATAACTGCCGAAGTTTGTGTACATCATCTATGGTTTAATGATTCAGATTATGATGAGAAAGGTGCTTTTATTAAGTGGAATCCTTCAATAAAAACTGAAGAAGACAGAGAAGCACTTTTTAATGCAGTATTGGATGGTAAAATAGATGTTATAGCTACTGATCATGCACCTCATACTTACGAAGAAAAGCTTAATAAATATTTGAAAGCACCTTCGGGAGGACCATTGGTTCAGCACTCTTTGCCTGCAATGTTAGAATTTTATCATCATTTTAAGATAACTTTAGAAAGGATTGTTGAAATGATGTGTCATAATCCTGCCCGATTGTTTAGAATAGAAAAGAGAGGATATGTCCGTAAGGGCTATCATGCCGACCTTGTTCTTGTTGACTTAAAAAGTCCGTGGAAAGTTGATAAATCAAATATACTTTATAAATGTGGATGGTCGCCATTCGAAGGACATACATTTCTATCGAGCATAACTCATACATTTGTAAATGGGAATCTTGTTTATAATAATGGAATCTTCGACGAAAGCTCAAGAGGTGAACGCTTAACATTTAAAGTTTAGCTTATGAAAAGGTATTTAGTAGTACTAATCATAGCAGTCTTGTTTGTTTCTTGTGGACATAAAAAGGAGAAGATACCTCAATCAAACATAATTTTAAACAAGAAAGAAATGACTGAAGTATTAGTTGATGTTTACATTGCAGAGGCTGCTCTTGTAGCTACCATGCAAGACGGCAATACTGCAAAGGCTTATACTAACCTTTATTACAACTACATTTTTAAGAAACATAACATAACTCGTTCTACTTATTTATCTAATCTTCATTACTATTCTTTTAGATTAAAAGAAATGAAAGAAATATACACTGATGTTATGATTAAATTAATTTCAATGCAGGTTAAAAAGAAAAGAGTTGCAGTTGATGAAAACTAATATTTAACTGATTTCAATAAGCTTATAAAAGAGAAACTATTTGATATCCTAATTCATAAAACATAACATTCGATGATAAACAAAATAACTAAAGCAACATTAATAATAGTTAGCTTCCTTATTATATTTAGTACTAATAGTGTTACAGCACAAAACAATACTACTAAGAAACCAAAGAACATTATCTTTTTAATTGGAGATGGCATGGGAACAGCTCAGGTTTACTCTGCATTGGTTGCCAAAAAAGATAAACTTAATATGGCTAGATGTAAATATGTTGGCTTTCATAAAACATATTCAGCTAATAAGTTTATAACTGATTCGGCTGCCGGTGCTACTGCCTTTTCTACAGGTCAAAAAACTAACAATGGTTATCTAGCAATTGATACAAATAAGATGTTTCTACCAACCATTCTCGAGATGGCATGTAATAAAGGTTTATCAACCGGATTGGTGGTTACATGTGCTGTAACTCATGCTACGCCAGCAGCATTTATAGCTCATGTTGACAATAGAGATAATTATGAAGAGATAGCTAAATGGTTTCTTAAAACAGATATTACTGTGTTTTTAGGAGGAGGTAGAAATCATTTTGAGAAAAGAAAAGATAGTTTAAACTTAAGTGATAGCTTAAGAGCCAGAAACTATCAGGTAGTATATAAACCAAGCGAAATGTCAAGGATAACAAGTGGAAAGATAGCTGGTTTATTTTATCCGGAGCATCCACCAAAGATGGCTGATGGCAGAGGTGATCTATTAGGACAGGAAACTGCTGAAGCTATAAGGATATTAAGTCAGAATAAAAAAGGATTCTTTATGATGATTGAAGGCTCTCAGATAGATTGGGGCGGGCATAATAATGATGCTGATTATATTGTAAAAGAAACTGTAGATTTTGATGATGTAGTAGGGCAGGTGCTTGATTTCGCAGAAAAAGATGGTAATACTCTTGTTGTAATTACTGCCGATCATGAAACAGGTGGTTTTGCAATAACTGGAGGTGATATTAAAAATGGTACTGTTGAAGGCAAGTTCTCTTTAAAAGATCATACTGCTGTTATGGTACCAGTATTTGCTTTTGGTCCCGGTGCTGAAGAGTTCATAGGGATTATGCAGAATACTGACATCTTTTTTAAGTTTAAGAGTCTTTTGTTTGGAAACTAAAGCTACGTTTTATTTAATTTTGATGTTATTAATAAAGCTATTTCATTATGAAATTTGTTTATAACCAAGACATGACAAAATATTATCAATGTCATACAACCTTTTTTAATGTTTTTTTGTCTTAATGTTTAAATTTGTTGTAATTTTGTAGATGTCTTTTGATGCAAAAAGAAACTATTAAAAAGTCAATAAAGACTAAGTTATAATTAATCTTACCACTAACTTGAATTTAAGAAAGATTATAAATCGTTTTTTAATAATAATGTCGTTATGTATAAAGCAAGTTATAAATTCACAGTAATAAATAAACTAAGATGGAGCATTATCATTCTTGGACTTATTCTTTTTCTCGGACACACTGCAACTGCTCAGCAATATAATGTTGCTGGTACTGCTACTGCAATGAGTTCTCCGGGATGTTACATGCTTACAACGACAACCGGACAATCTGGTGCGGTATGGAATATTTACACTATAAATCTAACACAACCGTTTGATATTACTTTATCACTAAACTTTGGTAATAGAGGGGGGCATTATGGTTCTACTGATTGTGGTGCTGATGGGATGTCATTTGTTTTGCAACCATTAAACTCAGGTGTATTCGGCCCAGGAGGGGGTGTAGGTTTTCAAGGTATTGCTAATTCCTTAGGGGTTGTAATGGATACTTATGTTGAAAATACAACCGATCCACCTTATCAACATATTTCAATGAATAAAAATGGAGATCCATCTCATAATGTATATTCACCTGCAGGAGTTTGTCCTCCAACTGGGACATTGGTTACAACTAATCCAAATGAGATAGTCCCTTATTGTAATGCAATAGGCTGGCCTTGTACTCCAACAGGTACTTATTCGTGTATCACTGATGGATTGCCTCATTTATTTCGTTTTACGTGGACTCCTACTGTTTCAGGTGTTGGCACTGCAAATGCATATTTTGGTACTGCAACTACACTTCCTACAACTCCTACTTTAACATATACAGGTAATATTGTTGCTAATATTTTTTCTGGCAATCCTAATGTTTATTGGGGAGTTAGTGGTTCAACAGGTGGTTGTTGGAACAATCAATCTGTTTGTATTACTACAGTTGCTAATTACGTTGCAGATACAGTTGCATGTTATGGACAACCTGTTTTGTTTTTTGATAATAGTTTAAGTGGGTTACCTATTACTTCTTATTTATGGGATTTTGCTGATGGTACAACATCTCCTCTTCAAAATCCTACACACACATTTACAAGCCCTGGTTTATATCTGGTAAGTCTTCATATTACAAATTCAGGTGGTTTTTCTTCAACAATGGTTCATACTGTTCTTATTCATCCAAAACCTACAGTAACGGTTAATGATACAACAATATGCAAAGGAGATTTTGCAACTCTAAATGCTAATGGTGCAACATCCTATTTCTGGAGTAATGGACTAATGGGTTCTTCAATAAATGTTTCCCCTCAGACTACTACAACCTATATTGTCACAGGACAAAATGAATACTATTGTACGAATAAAGATACAGCTATAGTTTCAATATATCCTAGCCCAGTAATTACTACTGATCATGATTCTATTGTTATCTGTTTAGGAGATACTGCCACTGTTACAGCTTCTGGAGGAAGTACTTATTATTGGAAACCTATAGGTTCTATTGTTAATCCTCTTAAAGTTAGTCCACCTTTTTCTACTGATTATACTGTTATAGGAACATCAAACCTTCATGGTTGTCATGATAGCGCAAATGTTGCTGTTATTATAAGTCCTGATCCTCAGGTAGCATTTTTATTTGATTCAAACTATAAATGTGAACCTATGGTAGTTAATTTTACAAATCAAACTGATCCGGCTAATGCTACTATGTTGTGGAATTTTGGTGATGGTAGTTCATCTACTAATCAAAACCCTACTCATACCTATGCTGCAGGGACTTTTACTGTTACTATTACTGCAACATCTCCTCAAGGTTGCAAATCTATTTCTACTAATAATAACTTAATCAATGTATATCCTCAGCCTCATGGAGATTTTTCATGGAATCCTCCTATAGGTACGCTTTCTGATCCTATTATTCAATTTACTGATAAAACTGTACCTGTTGGTTCTTATACTTATGCTTGGGATTTTGGTGATGGTTCTACTTCTGGTTTTATTCAAAACCCTAGTCATCTTTATACTAATGTTGCTTTTTATAATGTTATGATGGTTGTTACTAGCGATTATGGTTGTCTTGATACAGTAAGACATTCTATCCAGATCGTTAACGATAGTCTAACTTTTCCTAATGTAATTACACCAAATGGTGATGGCATTAATGATAAGCTTGTGATAAAAGGTTTGGATGGAGGAGCATATCCTAACTCTAAAATGGTGATCTTTAATCGTTGGGGTAAGATAGTTTATGAGAGCAACAACTATCAGAACGATTTTGATGGTAATGGCTTAGCTGCTGGAGTTTATTATTATATATTCACCGCTAAGGGAGTTTTAAGAGAAATAAAACATCAAAGCAGTCTCGAAATACTAAGATAATATCTTTTATCTTAATAATAGAAAAGCCTTCCTCATAAAGATGAAGGCTTCTTTATTATATCATATCACTACTGGGCACTTAAATCCACTTAATTTCTAATTGATTACAATTGGACTCTTTGTTGTTTTTGCAATCATATTTAGTAAGTATTTCATTTAATGGTGTTTTATCCAGTAGAGAAATACTAAGAATTTGTAGAATT
>CAIWDQ010000533.1 GCA_903911455.1 uncultured bacterium | reverse complement strand
GTAATTCACGTCGCCCGTGGCGCAGGGAAATACCAGCGGATCGATGATGATGTCTTATAGGAACCATTGAATATTCATATCTAAAGTTAAACTTCAATCCCTGATATAATCTAAACCTTAAATCAACTAAAACACTAAAATCATCTCTTTTATAAGGCCCAAAAAGAGTAGTTGTAGGTACCTGTAAGCCATGTTCTACCTCTGTAACACTCACTAATCTTCCCCAGGCAAACCCTGCTCCGAATGTAATAGTCTTTTTGTCTTCATACATTAATAAAACCGGAACTTCGGCATAGTTAAGTCTAAGATTATAATAAGGAGTAAGTAAAGTGTCAGGAGAATTCGGGCTATTTTGATAAGAGCCTTTCTGTGTGAAGAGAGTTTCAATACCTATTGACCAATGATTCCCTTTACCAAAAGGGAATATTGCTGATGCTCCTACATTAAATCCCCATTTAAAGTAGCCAAAAATCTCATCTCCATCTACCTGAGTAGTATTTAAGCCTCCAATTATAGCTCCTTTTATACGTTGAGCATCGCAAGTATTAATAAAGAAGTAACTAATTACTAAGAGTATTATATATTTGATGTTTTTCATTTTCTTTTTAATTCGTTACAAAAGTAAGTAAAGTATCTAAACGAAATACATTAAACTTTATTTCTTCATGGTAAGTTGAATTCTTTTTCTTACGATATCAACCTCTAATACTTTAACTTCAACCTTTTGATTTAACCTTACAACTTCATTTGGATCGCTGATAAAACGATCTGTCATCTGACTAATGTGTATTAAGCCATCCTGATGCACGCCTAAATCTACAAAAGCACCGAAATTAGTGATGTTGGTGATGATTCCGTGAAGTGTCATTCCAACTTTAACATCATTAATAGTTGTAATATTCTTATCAAATTCAAAGAAATCAAACTTTGTACGAGGATCTCTGCCCGGTTTCTCCAGTTCTTTAAGGATGTCATTTATAGTTGGTAAACCAAACTCAGTAGTAATGTATTCTTCAGGTTTAATTTTGGTTCTTATTTCTTTCTTTTCTATCAATTCATTTACAGATGTCCCTAATTTCTTAGCCATATTCTTCACAATACTATAACTTTCGGGATGAACTGCACTATTATCCAAAGGATTTTCTGCATCACGAATCCTTAAGAAACCTGCAGCCTGTTCAAAGGCTTTATCACCAAAGCGAGCAACCTTTTTAAGTTCACTTCTTGACTTAAAAACACCGTTTTTCTCTCTATATTCAATAATATTCTTAGCTAAAACAGGTCCTACACCCGAAACATACGACAATAATTGTTTACTTGCTGTATTAACTTCTACTCCAACATTATTAACGCAACTTACAACGGTATCTTCAAGACTCTTTTGCAAAGCATTCTGATTAACATCGTGCTGATATTGCCCTACACCTATTGATTTCGGATCTATTTTAACAAGTTCCGCTAATGGATCCATTAATCTTCTTCCTATTGAAACTGCACCTCTTACGGTAACATCATAATCAGGGAATTCTTCTCTGGCAACTGGAGATGCGGAATAAACCGAAGCACCATTTTCGTTCACCATTATAGCTACGATATCTTTATCAAAAGGTATTCTTCTTATAAAGCTTTCCGTTTCTCTTCCGGCAGTACCATTTCCAATAGCAATTGCTTCAATTTTATAAGCATTTACCAGATTGAGTATCTTATTTGCTGCTTGTTTAGCTTCATTAGCAGGTGGATGTGGATAAATAGTTTCATTATGCAAGAGTTTACCCTGTTTATCAAGGCAAACAACCTTACAACCTGTCCTGAAACCCGGATCTAAAGCTAATATATTCTTTTGCCCTAAAGGTGAAGCCATTAATAGCTGTCTTAGATTCTCTGTGAACACTCTTATAGCTTCTGCATCGGCTTTTTCTTTAGCTATTGCTCGCACTTCTGTCTCCATTGACGGGCCTAACAATCTTTTGTAACTATCTTTAATTGCATCAGCTACCTGATCGGCTGCTTCATTATCTGCTTTTAAAAATATACGGTCCAAAATATTCAACGCATCTTCCTCTAAAGGTGCTATAGTCAGTTTCAGGAAGCCTTCATCCTCCCCTCTGAGCATTGCAAGTACCCTGTGCGAAGGTGCTTTAAGTAAATTCTCGTCCCAACTATAATAATTCTCATATTTTTTGCCTTCTTCTTCTTTTCCTTTTCCTATTTTGGAATAAATAAACGCCTGACGCACGTATAAATTACGCATTCGCTCTCTTGCAGCCCTATTTTCGTTCACCCATTCGGAGATTATATCTCTTGCACCAGCCAAGGCTTCCTCTTCATCTTCAACTCCTTTGGCAGGATTAATATATTTATATGCTTTTTCGTGCACATCCATATATCCCTGGCTCATTAGTATCTTAGCAAGAGGTTCTAATCCTTTTTCTATTGCTATTGAAGCCCTTGTTTTACGTTTAGGTTTATATGGGAGATAGATATCTTCTAATTCAGACATCGTTACGGCTTCCATTATCTGCTTATGCAACAAATCTGTCATCTTACCTTGTTCTATTATTGATTGGATGATAGCTTCGCGACGTTTATCCAATTCTTTTAGTTGCAAAAGCCTGTCGCGGATGGCTGTTATCTGCACCTCATCCAGACTGCCTGTCATTTCTTTACGATATCTTGATATAAAAGGAACTGTTGCACCTCCTTCTAATAGTTCAACAGTTTTTTGTACCTGCCAGCTCTTAATATTTAGCTCTGCTGCTATTAATATATTGTAATCGGACATTTATTTTTTAGTTAGTTTCTTATTTATTATAATGGTTTTATTATTCCATCTTTAATTTCGAATATTTTTTTATTTGATTTATGTTTTTCACTTATCAATTCCGACATTTCTTCGTCTTTAAACACTCTTTCAATTGTATTTTTAATAAATTCGAATCTATTAATAG
>CAIWDQ010000532.1 GCA_903911455.1 uncultured bacterium | reverse complement strand
TTTAAGAAGTAAGAATTTAAGTTTAAAAATATGATTTTTGAGTTGCATTTTAATAGATTTGAATTTAATATTAATGAAATTCAGTTTATGATTAAAAACTAAGAAAAGGGATTATAAATTTTTTTATTTATATTTTTGTTTTAGAGTAAATTATTTGAAGTCTTGATTTCCAATATTCCGGCAGCAATAGTTTACTTGCAAATATTATAAAAAAACAATTGTATTTCGTTGCTTTTCGGACAGACATCATCTCATTTATGCTACAAAACAAGATTAAAAAAATATTCAAACAACATTTAAATTACTATAAAAGTGAGCAATCCGCGAGTCCCGACGACGTAAACTTAAATAAATGCACAAAAGTTTATTTCGGGATGGCTCGGGTTGCGTTTATTTTTTTAATTGTAGTTTTGAAGTAAATGAGATGCAGTCTTGATCTTTTGTTACTTTTCCATCAAGGGAAAAGTAAATAAAGTAAAAGAAAATGAAACTTATTATAACTATTTATGATTTTCTATTTTATTAAAAAAATGTTGGTACACGTTAGTTGTCTACAGGCAGGTTGTTACTTTTGATCAAGCAAAAGTAAATAAAGAATAAAATTGGAATTAATTAATGATAAAATTCAATTTTAAGAAGTAAGAATTTAAGTTTAAAAATATGATTTTTGAGTTGCATTTTAATAGATTTGAATTTAATATTAATGAAATTCAGTTTATGATTAAAAACTAAGAAAAAGGATTTAAAATCTTTAATTTTGATAAAAAAGAAGAAGAAATAAAATAGAAATATTATGAAGAGAGCTGCCACGAATTTGAGTTCCATATCAACGAAAGTGACTTTCTACTCCACGAATATGAGTTGGTACTAAACGAAAGTATAAAATATCCACGAAAGTGAGTTGTAACTCCACGAATGGAATAAAAATATCCACGAAAGAGAGTTGTAACTCCACGAATGGAATAAAAATATCCACGAAAGTGAGTTGTAACTCCGCGAATTTAATAAAATTATTCACGAATATGAGTTCATTATTAGATTTTCCCTTATAAAATAGGCAATTAGCCAAATTATCATTAATATTTATGATAATAAAAGTGTAATTTATAAGATAAAATTCAACAAATAAGAACAAGAAATCATAATTAAGAAAATAATAATAAAAATACTACTATTCAAAATAAAAAGTATACTTTTGTTAACTCATAAAAAGCAATAGAAATTGAAAAAAGTAATCGTCTCAGTCATCAACGACCTTTCCACCGATCAAAGGGTGGATAAAGTTTGCACCACATTAGTAAGCTGTGGGTACGATGTGTTGCTTATAGGCAGACGAAAGCGGGATAGTAACACCCTTTTGCCCCGCAATTATCTTATGGAGAGGATGAATTTACTTTTTGAGAAAGAGATATTCTTTTATGCAGAGTTCAACATACGTCTTTTCTTTCTCTTGCTTACGCGAAAGGTAGATTTATTGGTCTCAAACGATCTGGATACCCTTTTACCAAACTTTATTGTTAGCAAAATTAAGAAGATACCTTTGATTTATGATAGCCATGAGTATTTTACAGGTGTCCCCGAACTTGAAAAGAACAACTTTGCCCGAAAAACCTGGCTCAAGATTGAAAAGTATATCTTCCCAAAGCTAAAGCATGTCTTTACAGTTAATAATTCTATCGCCGAACTTTATAAAAAGGAGTATAATGTTGATGTAAAGGTGGTGCGAAACATTCCGCGAAAGCGTGAAATTAATATTATTAAAACGAAAGAAGAATTAGGATTGCCTGTTGATAAAAAAATACTCATCTACCAAGGTGCAGGCATCAATGTAGATCGCGGTGTAGAAGAACTTATTCAATCAATGCAGTTTATTAACAATACGTTGCTGATGATTATTGGTAGTGGAGATGTTATTAATGAATTAAAGAAAAATGTTATTGATTTTAATCTCACCGAAAAGGTTACGTTCATAAATAAACTCCCATATGACCAACTTATTAGTTACACATCAATTGCTGACTTAGGCCTTACATTAGATAAAGATACGAATATTAACTACCGTTTTAGTTTGCCCAATAAGATTTTTGATTATATACATGCCGGTATCCCCATTTTAGCCTCCAATTTGATTGAAGTAAGGAAAGTTGTTGAAGATTATAAAGTAGGGGAGATACTTGATAGCCATGAACCTCGTTATATGGCTGAGAAAATTAATGCGATGCTGGAGAATACAGAAAAGTTGAAAGAATACAAAGAAAATTCTGTGAAAGCAGCAGCAATTTTAAACTGGGAAACCGAATCAAAAGAGCTTATTAATGTTTATATGCAGTATGTCTGAAATCCATTTACATATAATTTCATTTAATATACCTTATCCTCCAAATTATGGAGGAGTAATTGATGTTTTTTATAAGGTAAAAGCCTTGCATAGGGCAGGAGTGAAGGTTCATTTGCACTGTTTTGAATATGGTAGGGAGATACCTCAGGAATTAAATAAACTTTGTGAGCATATTTACTACTATAAGCGTAATACTAGTGTCTTGTCTGCCGTTAGTCATACCCCATATATAGTTAAAAGCAGGAAATCTGAGGATTTGATGGCTAATTTATTAAAAGATGACTATCCTATTCTTTTTGAAGGACTTCATACTTGTTATTATTTAGATGATAATCGTCTAGCCAATCGTTTTAAGATATATCGTGAAAGCAATATTGAGCATCTTTATTATTATAATCTGTTTAAATCTGAGAATAATCTTTTCAAACGTATTTATTTTCTTTTAGCAGGACTTAAATTAAGGATTTATCAACGTACTCTTAAGTATGCTAACCTTATGCTTGTTGTTTCTGAAAGCGATACTACTTATTTAAAAGATAAATTTAAGTTAAATGAAGTAGTTTATCTTCCAAGTTTTCATTCTAATGATATTATTACAACAAAAACCGGCACAGGAGATTATGTTTTATACCACGGCAATCTCTCAGTCCCGGAAAATGAACAGGCTGCAAACTATTTAATTGAAAAAGTTTTTAAAGATCTTCAGATACCTTTAATTATTGCAGGTCTAAACCCCTCTGAACGATTGAAAAGTTTGGTAAATAAGCATAAAAACATTTCGCTTATTGCTAATCCCGATGAAGATAAGATGAATACTCTGATTGAAGATGCTCAAATTAACATTTTACATACCTATCAGGCAACTGGCTTAAAGTTAAAGCTCTTAAATACTCTTTATAAAGGCCGTTATTGTCTGGTAAACTCTAAAATGTTAGCCGGAACTAACTTAGATAGCCTTTGTTATATAGCAGATTCTCCCGAAAGTTTTATTGAGAAGCTTAATTTGTTATTTAAAAAAGAATTTACTACTTCTGAAATTGATATCAGAAGGGAAGTTTTGCAGAAAAACTATTCTAATGAAACTAATTTAAACAAATTAGTTGGTTTCCTGACCCGTTAATACCTTACCACCTTCACAGCGAAGGGTGCGCGAAGGAAATTTCTCTATCATCATAAAATCGTGAGAAGCCATAAGCACTGCTCTATCCGACTTACTTATATCCATTAAGAGTTTAATTATTTCTTCGGAAGTACCTGGGTCTAAGTTACCCGTAGGTTCATCTGCGAGGATAACTTCAGGGTCATTGAGGAGCGCCCTCGCTATTGAAACTCTCTGCTGTTCTCCTCCTGAGAGTTGGTGAGGCAGTTTGAAGCCCTTGGTACCAAGTCCGACTTTGTCCAAAACTTCTTTTATCCTGTCGTTCATTAGGTTTTTATCCTTCCAACCTGTTGCTTTAAGGACAAACATAAGATTTTCAGTCACACTTCTATCTATTAACAGTTGGAAATCCTGAAAAATGATCCCTAATTTTCTTCTTAAGAATGGGATTTCTTTCTTTTTAATGTTTTTTAAGCTATGTTCTGCAACAATTGCACTACCTTCTATCACAGGAAGATCTGCGTAGAGGGTTTTCAGGAGCGAACTTTTGCCTGTACCTGTTTTTCCTATCAGATAAACGAATTCGCCTTTATCAATTTCTACATTTATACCTGATAAAATAAGTATGTTGCGTTGATAAACTGCTAAGTTTTCCAGTGCAATTATTGTGTTCTCAGTCATTTCTTCTTATTTATTTAGTTTCTTTATTTTGTTCTACCATGTTTCAAATACGCTGTACCAGAAAGAGATTGGGTTTCTTGAACCTTTAATTATTTTTTCTCTTTCAGTCATTTTTTCAATGCGAATTTGTTCTATTTTAGTCTGTTCTGTTTTTAATTTATTTATTTCTTTTTTCTCAATGTGTATTTTGCCACTTTCAACATAACTCAAATATTCTTTACCTTCCCTATGATACGGATTATCGTTCAAAACCTTTGATAAATCATTGAAAGCAGAGTCTAAAACGCCCAAATGATAATATGCGATTCCACGCTGCAAATATACGTCAATTATTTCAGGTTTATATGCAATTATTTTATTGAAATCAACAATGGCTTTTGCGTATTGTTTTAGCTGCATTTCCGCATAGCCTTTGTCTTTATTTACAATTAATGAAGTTGGAGAAGCTTGTAAAGCAGAATCAAAACATTTAATACCCAACTCATAATCTCCATTAATGACTGCAGTTCTTCCATTATTCAAATACTTTTTATAATCATTATTTATCTGTCCTTTTACAGGATAAATAATGATTTGAAGAATTATAAAAAGTAAAACTAACTTCCTCATATTTCGTTATTAGGACGGATAGTGTTTGGAGTTCATCTGTTCAATTGCTTTGTTGATGTCAATAGGATTCTGTGTGCCGATTAATATCTTTTTGCCGTTCTTTAATTCAATTTGCAGCCCCATATTACCTGATATATTGAAGGCTACATCTTTTCTATTAAACTTAATTCTATAACCCCAACCGCCATATTCCATTATTGGACGATATTTTCTAACATAAATCTTATCAATTTCATCCCAACTAATATTTTTTTCTTTATAATGAAAAGGAAATAGCTGATAATGGATACCATCAGTATCTATTCTGGTTTTTAATAATATCCTATAAAAAAGATACATTACCATTAATGGAATTAATCCCATTAAAAGTACAATACTATCAGGTGCAGGGTTATTTCCGATGGTTTTATGAAGCACAATTTGTTCAAAAATCATATAAACGAACACTATTGATGTGCCGCTTAACAATAGCCAAAGCCATTTATTGGTAAATTTCTGCTCTTCTTCGTAAAAAACGTAATACATTTTTGTTGTTTAAAAGTAATTACAAAGATACTACTTTTTAGAGTAATTTCTATAATCTTTAACTAAATATTAATGAAAATATTTTATAGTTTGAATAGAAATAAATGACTCTATTAGGCTAAAAAGTTCAATTATAACTAGTTTAAAGAAACTTAGCTTAAGATAAGAATTACTTTTTATTCGCTAAAATGTTTCAGTTTACTGATGCTATCCATTGGGTTAGCCGAACCAAATATTGTGTTACCGGCCACAAGTACATCGGCGCCGGCCTCAATTAGTTTCGGGGCATTTATAAGATCTACGCCACCGTCTATTTCTATAAGGGCTTTGCTTTCAGATTGTACGATCATCTCTTTTAACTGATAAACCTTGCGATAAGTGTTCTCAATAAACTTCTGACCACCAAAGCCGGGGTTGACAGACATTAATAACACCACATCAACTTCTTTGATAACGTTTTCAATCAATAATACGCTGGTATGAGGATTTAAAACCACGCCCGCTTTCATTCCCAAGCTCTTGATGGCTGCTATGGAGCGGTCTAAATGTGTACATGCTTCGTAATGAACCGTTATGATGTCGGCCCCTGCATTCTTGAAGTCAGCAAAATATCTATCGGGATCAACTATCATCAGATGTACATCCAGCGGTTTGGTTGCGTGGGTCTTAATATGTTTAATTACAGGTATTCCAAAAGATATGTTAGGCACAAAAACTCCATCCATAACGTCTAAATGAAACCAATCGGCCTCACTTTGGTTTACCATAGTAATATCCTTTATAAGGTTAGAGAAATCAGCTGATAAGAGTGACGGCGCAATTAAATGTTCCATAATGAAATTTGATTTTTTATTTGGCAAAATTACTATTTTATTCTCAATATCTCATTTTTCAAAACAATTATCTATATATTTATTAAACTAATTATCTTTGCAAACTAAAAAATAGCTTAAAAATGAACGGACAACCACAAGTTTTCAAAGTATTAAACTCTCTAAACATAGCATTTGAGTATCATGAGCACCCTCCGGTCCCTACAGTGCGGGAAGCGGCTATTTATTGGAAAGATTTGAATGCTACACACTGCAAGAATCTCTTTTTCAGGAACCATAAGGGCAATAAACACTACCTGGTTGTCCTTGAATATTCGCAAAATGTAGTTATAAAAGACTTGGAGCAGCGTCTACGACAAGGAAAAATAACTTTTGCCTCCGATGAGCGCCTTGCCAGGTACTTAAAACTCACTGCCGGCTCGGTGTCGCCCTTTGGTTTGATAAATGATTCTGATAATCACGTACATGTTTTCTTTGATGAAAACTTATTGAAAGCTCAAAGAATAAGTTTTCACCCAAATCTAAACACAGCTTCCTTAATAGTAGCCTTTAATGACTTTATCCGCTACATGGACTGGACTCAAAACTCCTACGAATTCATCAAATTATACGACTAATCTCTTTTTGATTCAAAACAACCGTCATTGCGAGCGAAGCGAAGCAATCTAATCCTATTTTTATTTTTTTTATGATAATATTTCTTTGGTATTTAACAAAACTAAAGAAATAAAGAAGAAAGAAAAGCCTTCGGAAGATGAAAGTTTGTCTTATAAAGGTAATAGTTTATAAGGCCTTGGAAGTAGTTTACAAGACGTTGATCGTTATTGTAACTACGACCTTAATTCATTAAATATTAGTTAGAAACTAATTTTTAAAATGTGAAGTTCCAAACTACGCATATCCGATCTATCTGTATGAATTGTTTTACCTAAGAACAGTTACTGTTCCATTTATTTTTATCTGTTCGTTGGTGTCTTTTATAGTCCCTGTAACAAGATAAATATACACACCCATTGGAACAGCTTTTCCTTTAAATGTACCATCCCAACCTTTATTTTTATCTTCGCTATAGAATATTTGCTCTCCCCAACGATTATAAATATAAAGATGAAACGCACTAAACTCTGCTAATGTTTCTATTTTAAATACATCATTTAATCCATCACCATTAGGTGTAAAGGAATTTGGAATAGAAATAACATAAGGATCACAATTTTTATAAATTAATTTTATACTATCTTTTACTACTCCACATTTATTTGAAATAGAAATATAATATATACCTGCCTGATTTAATATATGTAAATTATTTGTATCTCCATCATACCATAATATATTATAAGCCCCATTAGGAATAGTAACAGATATAGGAATACCATCACAAAGTGTTGTATCTTTTACTAAATTTAGTGTAGGTGGTGGACTTATATAATTAACATTAATAGTGTCTGTTGCAATACAACTACTATCAATTGTTACCCTTACCCAATAAGTGCCTTGAGTAAATACATTGTATGTTGAATTAGTAGAACTGCTTTGCCAAAGATAAGAAGAATAAGGTATGTTTGCTTTTAACAATAAAGAATCTCCATTACACAAAGTAGTATCATTTCCAAGATTTATTATTGGTGGATTAACTACATGCACTGTAAAAGAAACCGTATCCGAAACACCATATGCATAATAAGTAGTAGTAACAGTAGGTGAAACGGTTAGCATTGAATCCGTAGCTAAAATAGTATTAGGATTAATAATATCAGCCCACTTTACTATACTATCTCTATCCATCTTTAAAGTTGTAGAATTGCCTTTGCAAATAACTGAATCTCCTAAAATAAATAAAAAAGGAATTATCTCTATTTTATCTATAAAAAAATAAGCAAATCCTTGACCAATTTGACTATAATGAGTTGCTGAATCATCTCTTAAATTTCCAATTGTAATAAAATTGTAAGAGCTATCTGCTTTATAATTAAAATTAAATTTCTGCCAATAATTATTAAAATATATAATAGTATCTATTTCAATTTGAGGTATTACTTTAATAGACTCACAGGTATCTTGATGCAATGAATCTTTTGAAAATCTAATACCAAAATTATTAGAACCTTTTATATAGTATGTATTAACTCCATTTGTTAAATAAAAAGAAACATTATATTTTCTTTGAGGTATCATTGAAATAATTAACTTTGTTGAAATATATTCTCTATAATTTGATTTAATTGTACAATAGGTAACTAATCCCATTTGACCATTTCCTGAAAAAGGGTTTATTGCTCCAACTGAAGCTAAAATACCAAAAAGAGGATTATAGAAATAATCAGGACTACCGTAAGGATAGCTGCCATTTGGAAAGTAATGACCATTAACATTATTCCAACCAACTGCAAGATTACTTTGTGCATTAGTTGTTGGAATACTTGAGTATATTTCAAAATCTCCATTAGGGACAAGGTTTACCTGAGCATTAACTTTTGTTAATGAAATAAGATAGAAAAAAAATAATATTAATAAATATTGCTTCATTTTAAGGAACAAAGATACAAAAAATAATTAAAAAGTCTAATTTATTTCAAGAAAGAAGGAAAATCTTATTCAAGATTTTCCTTCTTTCTTGTTATCTACTATTTTATTATAACTAATTTCTGATTAAATGTTTTATTTTTAGTTGTAATCCTTAAGCTGAAAATACCAGCATTAACAGAACTTATATTTATTATTTGATTTTTTTGATCAGCATTAACATGAGAATTATAAATTAATCTGCCTTCTAAATCAAAAATTTCAATTGTAGTTTGCCCTTCCATTGAATCATCAAATTCAATATTAAGTTTGTCATTTGCAGGATTTGGATACACATTAATAGAAGAAATTATTTTACTATTTACAGTATTTATTATCTGAGCTGATTTATATTGATCATCTACATTCATATCAATACCTAATATAACTCTTGCTGAATGAACTGCATCTCCACCTGTTAATGGTGATTGATTTGCTATATCTAACATAGTATTTGCCTTCAATTCTTAATTTTAATTCTTAATTCTTAATT
>CAIWDQ010000531.1 GCA_903911455.1 uncultured bacterium | reverse complement strand
CTAAATCATTAAAATCTTTAAATAAATTAATAATCATAATATAAAACAAAATGACACATTCAATGAGAGTAAAAGAAGCAATTGATGAACATAAATTGCCTTATTTCTATCTTTATGTTTGCTGGTATTGTTCTAAATTAACTTTAAATGGCAGTATGATTCCGGGCTTAAGCCATACGGGAACTGTAGTTTTAGGCAAAAATACTTTGATGCACGAGGCTATGGTGTTAGCAGTTGACGATCACACACAAGCAGCTGTAGCACATGGTTACGAAAATGAGATACGTGAGTTTTTCAGGCAAAATGCCAGAGATGCTGAGAAACAAGCTAAAATACTTAATGATCCTACTTTGCCTGCAAAGGTTGGTCATGAATTATTAGCTGACAGAGCCCCTGTAGTGATTCCTGATATTTATTTTGAAAATACAAATATTATTGGAACAATGGATTATAGAGTTAAATTTAATACAAATGCATATAATTATAATTTTGAAGTTACTCAGTTGAACGAAGATGGAACAGTATTTTCGGTTGTTGAACGCCAGATGACTAATGCAAGTGGTATTATGGATGGTTTTGTTTCGGGTGCTAAGTATATGATTAAATGTCAACCTATATTTGTTAACAATGCAAAAGGTGAGTGGACAGATTATTTTGATATTAGAGCGAACTAAGACAATTACGATTTTTAATAAAAGAAGAGCCATTATCATTTGTTTGATAACGGCTCTTTTGTATTAGATTGCTTCGTCGTTCCTCCTCGCAATAACGCCATTCTTATTCTTAACTATTGCCTGTTGCCCTCAAACTTTAGGCCCTTCTTATATCCCTAATAAAGTCTTTACAGGATCAATGTCATGTATAAGCATCTGATAAGGATTCTCAATTAGTTCCTTTACTTTTACAAGGAAGCTAACCGATTCGCGCCCATCAATAACTCTATGGTCGTAACTCAAAGCCACATACATCATAGGTTGAATAACCACTTGTCCGTTCAAAGCAATGGGTCTGTCAATGATATTGTGCATCCCAAGTATAGCACTTTGCGGAGGATTTAATATAGGTGTCGACATCATCGAACCAAACACACCACCATTAGTAATAGTAAAAGTGCCACCTGTCATTTCGTCAAGCGTAATCTTGTTATCACGAGCTTTAGTTGCAAGCTCTTTAATCTTTAATTCAATCTCAGCAATGCTCATGCTCTCAGCATTCCTAATTACAGGAACCACCAAACCTTTTGGTGCACTCACAGCAATCCCAACATCAGCATATTTAAAAGTAATTAGTTCGTCGCCGGCAATCATGGAGTTGACACTAGGGTAAAGCATCAGAGCCTCGGTAACTGCTTTGGTAAAGAACGACATAAATCCAACAGAAACGCCATACTTCAGTTTAAACTTATCGTTGTATTTCTTTTTAATCTCCATCACCTTGCTCATATTAATCTCGTTAAAAGTAGTGAGCATGGCAGTTTCGTTCTTAACAGCTACTAATCTTTCAGCAAGTTTCAAACGTAAAGGAGTCATTTTCTTTTTTTCCGCTTGGCGCGAAATGGTTTCTGTACTTTCATATCCTTTATTTGTAATCTCTAAGATCTCGTTACGGGTAATTCGTTTGCTTTTAAACTTATCTACAACTTCCTTTTCAGTGATATTGTTTTCTTCCATCACCTTACGTGCAAGAGGCGAAATATGTACAACACTATCAGTTGAAATGTCTTTTACTCCTTCTTTAACTGCTATCTTCTCTGTCTTTACTGTTTCTTTCTTAGGTTTTTCTTCTGTTATAACTTTTTCTTTAACAGAAGAAGTATCAATAGAACAAACTATTGAACCAACATCAACAGTGTCGCCTTCGGCAGCAATTAACTTAATAACACCATCGGCTTCGGCACTGAGACTAAGAGTAGCTTTATCAGAATCAATCTCCGCTATCTCTGCATCTGTTTCCACAAAATCACCATCCTTAACCAACCATCTTGAAAGTAATACCTGAGTGATGGATTCACCAGGGCTTGGAACTTTAATTTCAATTATCATTTTGTCAATATTATTTATAACAATACTTTATTCGCTCTTAACACAAAACATATCACATTCGGCATTGCTCCATTCGCAGGTACATTTACCAAAAGCTTTATCAAGTATCTTTTGTTGCTGAAGTTTATGCAACTTACTTGAGCCTGTAGCAGGGCTTCCACTTGCCGGACGAGCAGCACACAACTTTAAAGGAATATCTTTGATCATCCTTCGCATAAATCCCCATGCTCCCATATTCTCCGGTTCTTCCTGAACCCATAACCAATGCTTGGCATTAACATATTTAGCTTTGATTTCCATCAATTGCTTTTGTGGGAAAGGATACAACTGTTCAATCCTTACAAATGCTATGTTATCATTTTTAAGTATCTCTTTCTCTTCCATTAAATGATAATAGATCTTCCCTGTACAGAATACAACCTTATCAATAACAGAAGGATTTGCAGTAGCATCATCAATAACCTCCATAAACTTACCTTCAGTAAACTCATTTAGAGTAGATACACAAGCAGGATGTCTCAACAAACTCTTAGGAGTAAAAACTACTAAAGGCTTGCGGAAGGTGCGATGCAACTGGCGTCTTAAAATATGAAAGAAGTTGGCAGGTGTTGTACAATTAGCTATCTGCATATTGTTTTCAGCACAGAGTATAAGAAATCTTTCCATA
This sequence comes from uncultured bacterium, assembly GCA_903911455.1. Classification (GTDB taxonomy): domain Bacteria; phylum Bacteroidota; class Bacteroidia; order Bacteroidales; family JACABE01; genus JBAXLO01. The sequence continues at coordinate 4,810 of CAIWDQ010000531.1, read as the reverse complement.
CGTGCACTCGAATGTTCAGGCCCCTGACCTTCGTAACCATGAGGTAATAATAGTACCAGATGATTCATTACCCTCCATTTGTCTTCGGCACTGCTTATAAACTGGTCAATTATTATCTGGGCACCATTAAAGAAGTCACCAAACTGTGCTTCCCATATAACTAAATTATCAGGTGAAGCCATTGCATAACCATATTCAAAACCAAGCACTCCATATTCAGATAAAAGAGAATTATATATCTCAAATTTCCCTTGATCTTTCTTTATATTATTAAGTGGAATGTACTTTTCGTCCGAATCTTCGATAGTTAATACTGCATGACGATGAGAGAAAGTTCCTCTTTCAACATCTTGTCCACTTAACCTAACCAATTTGCCTTCATCAAGCAAAGAGCCATAAGCAAGCAACTCGGCCATGCCCCAATCTAACTTCCCTTCATCAGCCATCATCTGCTTTCTATCAGCCATAAGCTTAATTATCTTACTAAAAAACTTCTTATCAGAAGGAAGTGTAGTTATTTTGGTTGCGATATTCTGTAAAGTAATAATATCTACGGAAGTATCAGGAGAAGTATCAAAATCATCAGCTTTAGCTTTAGTAATTCCATCCCATTCTTTCTCTAAAAAAGATGTAAGATGAGACTTCTCTATTTGTTTTGATTCTAAAAGATCTTTCTCTAAAAGTTCGTTAAATTCTTTTTCTATCGCTTTAGCTTCATTAGCACCAAGATTGTTTTCAGCTTTAAGCTTTTCAACATAAATATCTCTTGGGTTAGGATGTGTTTCTATTATTTTATAAAGAATTGGTTGAGTATAGCGAGGTTCATCACCTTCGTTGTGACCATATTTACGATAGCAAAGCAAATCAATAAACACATCTTTATTAAACTTCTGACGAAACTCCATTGCAAACTGAATAGCATAGATTACTTCTTCAACATCATCACCATTTACATGGAAAATAGGCGACTGAACTATCTTTGCAATGTCAGTGCAATAAGTACTTGAACGTGCATCAAGATAATTAGTAGTAAAACCAATCTGATTATTTACGACTAAATGAATGGTGCCACCGGTTTTATACCCCTTAAGCTCCGACATCTGTAAACCTTCGTATATAATCCCCTGACCGGCAATTGAAGCATCACCATGTATAAGAATAGGAGTTATTTTAGAAACATCACCATTATAATCATGATCTATTCTGGACCTAACTATGCCTTCAACTACTGGATTAACAGCATCAAGATGAGAAGGATTGGGTGTTAAAGTAAGATTAACCATCTTCTTGTTCTTTGTCCTGAACTTTGAAGTATATCCAAGATGATATTTAACATCGCCGAGCAATGTTTCGTCATCATATTCTTTCCCTTCAAACTCGCTGAAGATCTCAGTATAAGATTTATGTAAGATATTTGCCAATACATTCAATCTACCTCTGTGAGGCATCCCAATTACAAATTCATCCACTCCCATTATAGAACCTTTGTAAATTAAAGATGCTAATGCAGGAATTAAACTCTCAGCTCCCTCAAGAGAGAAACGCTTTTGACCAGGAAATTTCTTATGGATAAACTTCTCAAATAAAACTGCTTCGGTTAGTTTTTGTAAGATAGATTTCTTATCACGATCAGTATATAAAGGAATATTTTGTGTGGTTTCCATCCTCGAACGAAGCCATTCATAAATCTCCTTATTGCGAATATAATGGAACTCAACTCCCATCGAGCGACAATAAGTAGTTTGCAGATGGTCAATAATATCTTTAAGCTTAGCTTTTCCAATACCAATTTCGCTACCAGCTTCAAATTCTTTTTCAAGATCATTTTTAGTAAGACCGAAATTCTCAATATCTAAGGTAGGTGAATACTGTCTTCTGATTCTAACAGGGTTAGTTTTAGTAAAGTAATGACCTCTTTCGCGATAAGCATTAATAAGATTAATAACTTTAAATTCATCTTCAAAACCATAATTCCCTTTCTTACTTTTAAAATCAGTATTTGAGAAATCAAAGCCTTCAAAAAACTTTCTCCAGCCATAATCAACAGATTCAGGATTGGTTTTATAGCTGTTATAAAACTCTTCCAATTGTTGTAAATCTATATTATTAAGATAAGATTTGTTATCCATTTAATAAAAACTCTTGGTTAATAAGATAAAAGTAACAAATTTACATATAAATTGTTTTCAATCTTAATTATTTAGACCAATTTATAATAATAATAAAGTCCTTATCATTATTTAAAAAAAGATTATTAATAATAGTTCGATTAGAATGTTACTAATTTTTAGGCTAAGTGTATAAGTGCTTTACCTTTTCCTTTTCTTACCTTTATCTTTATTTATTTTTACTTTTGGTTTCTCAAAGTCTTTCATATCCCAATATTCAGGCTTCTTATTTGAAACGCTGTTATCGGCAAACTCAAAGTCCATTTGTTTCTTGGCGATATCTACTCTTATGATCTTAATCTTTACCCTGTCACCAAGTTTATATTTAACACCATATCTTTGTCCTATTACCTGATAATTGTCTTCATCCAGATAATAATAATCATCAGCCATCGTCTTTAACGAAACCATACCTTCGCATTTGTTGCCTTCAATCTCAACAAACAAACCCCACTTACTTACACCTGAAATCAAACCATAAAACGTTTGACCGATCTTATCTGATAAATACTCTGCTTGTTTGTATTTAACTGAAGCACGTTCGGCATCAGCAGCTTTCTTCTCCATTTCAGACGAATGCTTACACTTTTCTTCGTATTCATTTTTATTAACCGAAGGTTTATTAGCAAGATAAAGATCAAGTAAACGATGCACCATCAAGTCGGGATAACGACGAATAGGCGAAGTGAAATGAGTGTAATAAGGGAAAGCCAGCCCATAATGTCCGATGTTATCGGTAGTATAAATAGCCTTAGCCATCGTACGGATTGCAATGGTCTCAATCATATTTTCCTCGCCTTTCCCTTCTATCGCTGTAAAGAGAGAATTAAAAGAGGTAGCTAAATTCTTTCGGTTCCCTATCTTCATCTTATAACCCAATTTAGTTAAGAATTGAACAAAGGTCTCCAACTTCTCTGGATTAGGTTCGTCATGGACACGATACACAAAGGTCTTAGCTTCATTATGACTGTTTTTCTTTTTGCCAATTAATTCAGCAACCTTCTTATTTGCCAAAAGCATAAAGTCTTCAATCAAACGATTTGAATCCTTTACTTCTTTAACGAAAACACCTAAAGGTTTGCCCGTTTCATCAAGTTGAAATTTAACTTCAGTTGATTTAAAATTGATAGAACCACTATTAAATCTTTCCTCACGCATCTTAAGAGCCAGATGATGCAATACTAATATCTGATTAACAAATTCACCATCTTCAGCTTCAATAATTGTTTGCACTTCTGCATAAGTAAACCTGCGATCAGAATGTATTACAGTCTTACCAAACCATTCTTTCTTTATCTTAGCATTATCATCCATCTCGAATACTGCCGAATAACATAGCTTATCTTCATTAGGTTTTAACGAACATACTCCATTCGAAAGCTTCTCGGGCAACATCGGGATAACCCTATCAACAAGATATATCGAAGTCCCTCTTTCGTAAGCCTCTTTATCAATCAACGAACCCGGAGTTACATAATACGAAACATCAGCAATATGAATACCTACCTCCCAATTTCCATTCTCTAGTTTTTGTATTGACAAAGCATCATCAAAATCCTTTGCATCTTCAGGATCTATAGTAAAGGTAAGCACTTTACGGAAATCTTTTCGATGTTTAATTTCACTTTCGGGAATCTGTTCAGGAATTTTATCAGCTTCCTTTTCTACTTCCTTTGGAAAAGCTAGTGGAAAACCATATTCTATCAATATACTTTGCATCTCCACATTATTCTCGCCGGGCCTGCCTAAAACATGGATTATCTCACCAAAAGGATTGTTGGCACGTTCGGGCCAATCGGTTATCCTTGCCAAAGCTTTGTCACCATTTTGAGCTCCATTAAGGTTATCTAAAGGAATAAAGATATCAACAGGAATATTATTATTATCAGGAATCAAAAAAGCAAACTTCTTTGAAACCTGCACTATCCCAACAAAGTCTTTCTTTGCCCTTTCAAGTATTTCAACTATCTGCCCTTCTTTTTTCCGCCCCGACCGTTTAGGGAAAAGGTGCACTTTAACTTTATCGCCATGCAAAGCATGACAAGTATTGCCCGAAGCAATAAAAATATCCTCACCACCTTCTTCGGTAATGATGTATGCCTTACCGGTTTGCTTCATGTCGACAGTTCCATTCACATACGATTTACTTATCAAGGTTTCGTTTACGTAAGTAGGATTAAGTTTATATTTACCGCGACTGTCTTCAATCAAAGCATCCGACGCCACAAGTTCGTAAAGGATATTTATTATCAGTTCTTTGCTGGCCTTATCATTTACCCCCAGCTTAGCAGATATTTGTTTATAATTCATTGCCGCAAAAGGATCATTGATAAAAATAAGCAACACATTATTCACAAATGCATTGGTACTTTTAAACGGCAAGTTGTTTTTATTTTTCATTAAAATATGATTTATGAAGCACTAAGGTACTTCTGTTTTTGTTTTGAAATATTTACCAAAGATACGAAATATAATTCAATTAAGAATTAAAATTTAGTGATTTGGCGAATTGGTGATTTAATGATTTAGGAAGAAAACTCACATTGATAGTCTCTATTCATTCAGCCAACCAAGTAGCATAATACGATTTATCTATTTAGAATCCATATTCCGCTTTGCGCGAATCATCCGAATTAGATTCG
>CAIWDQ010000530.1 GCA_903911455.1 uncultured bacterium | reverse complement strand
CCCAAAGCACTCCTATAGAGTACTCTGAGTTATTTGCCAATCACAGTAATAGTTTCGTAATTCGATAAAAAGGTATTGCTCTTTTTAAAGCACTTTTTTAGATCTTGAAGATGGATTTCGGTATTTTGAATAAAATACTTCATATTAAATACAGACAGTATTGTTTGATAAACAGATTCCTTATTTATTAATATTTGAGTTCGATTTGGAATAGAGTATTTTAACATCACAAAAGTTAGCCGTAGCAGTTTTGTGCAATAATAGGCATTCTTGAAGAAGAACACTTTGACTCTTTTCAAATATATCTTGGCTCTGTTTTTTAGTTTCTTATAGAAGATATTAATGGGATTGTTCATACTCACAACATCAGAAATAATAGAAGAACTATTTTCTTTTTTAGTATTATGTGAAGTATAAACTATAAACATTTTTTTAATCTTTTGATTGTTTTTATAAACTTTACTTTTTACGAAATAATACTAAATAAAGTTAAAATTATTCTTTAGTAATCTCAAAATAATCAGGCAGATAATTACAGTGATTGTTATCAGTTAAACTGTTATCTAAATTAAAAATAATGAAAATAATTTTAATTAAGATATAATCTGCGTTCTATTTCTTTAATGGGTTTTATCATTTAATATTTTCTGATAAGAATATCTAAAATGTATTTTTTCAATTAATATACACATCTCTAATTTATTTTGTATCTTTGAACTTTTATTTTTAAAAAGCATGAAACGTATTGTCCTTTATTGAGTCTATATAATATTAATTATAAATAAAAACAACATGAAAAAGCTAATCATTCTAATTATTGCAATCTTTACAATAAGTTTTGCAAATGCACAAACGCCAACTATCACTTCCTTTTCTCCCACATCAGGAACAGTGGGAAGTTTAGTTACTATTACAGGTACTAATTTAATTAATCCTACTTCATTTACTATTGGAGGAACAAATGCAATTGTTGTATCGAATAATGGAATAAAACTTGTTGGCATGGTAATGCCTGGTGCAACTACCGGTAATATAACAATTACTACAACAAGTGGTACTGTAATAAGTGGAAGCAACTTTATTGTAAATATAAATTCATATCCTTTTATACAGCAAGGTAATAAAATAGTAGATACAACATGTGCCTTGAATAGCAAACAAGGATTTGCTGTTGCATTAAGTGCAGATGGGAATACTGCTATTATCGGATCAATATATGATACCCTTACAGGATCCGCTAGGATATATACACGCAATGGAGGTATATGGTCGCAACAAGGACCTAAATTAATCGGAACCGGAGGAAATCTACCTACTTGTAACGGAAATTTACAAGGAAGTGCTGTAGCATTAAGTGCTGATGGTAATACAGCTTTAGTAGGAGGAAGAGGTGATTCATTAACCTTTGGTGCTTTTTGGTTTTTTATCCGTAATGGGGGAGTATGGACTCAACAAGGTGGTAAAATGATCGGCTCAGGTGCTATAGGACAGCCAAGTCAAGGTTTTTCAGTAGGATTAAGTGCCGACGGAAATACTGCTATTATTGGAGGAGATAGTGATAATGGAAATATTGGAGCTGCCTGGATATTTACCCGAAATGGTAGTATTTGGACACAACAAGGTAATAAACTTGTTGATACTACTACAACGAGTAATAATTTTTATCAAGGTATGTCAGTTGCACTGAGTGCTGATGGAAATACTGCAATCGTTGGTGGACCCGAATATATTACTTCAGGAGGTGCATGGATTTATACACGTAATGGTGGGGTTTGGACACAACAAGGCAGTAAACTGGTTGGTACAGGTGCTGTTGGAGCCTCATTACAAGGCAGGTCAGTTTCGTTAAGTGCTGATGGTAATACAGCAATAATTGGTGCTATGGGTGATAATAATTCCAAAGGAGCTGCTTGGGTATTTACCCGAAATGGAGGAGTATGGACTCAGCAAGGTAGTAAGTTAGTCGGATTAGATCAAACTAATAACTCAAATCAGGGTTTATCTGTTTCTTTAAGTGCCGATGGTAACAAAGCTATTATTGGTGGTCATTATAGTGGTAATGGCACTGGTGCTGCATGGATATTTACCCGCAATGGTGGTGTATGGACTCAACAAGGAAGTAATTTAGTTGGCTCAGGAAGTATTGGACCTTCAGAACAAGGTTGGTCAGTGTTTTTAAGTGCTGACGGAAATACTTCAATAGTTGGCGGAAATGAAGATAATGGTGGGTATGGTGCATCATGGATATATAATTCGATAAATATTGTTCAAGATACAATCACTACTTCAGCTTCTCCACTTATTGGAGGAAATACATCAGGTGACACCATTTTTAGTTACATTTCATTTTGCACTGTAAAAGCAACTCCAAACACAGGTTATGTCTTTACAAACTGGGAAGAGAATGGGAATATAGTAAGTACAGATTCAAATTATACATTTATTGCTTCATCAAATAGACATCTTGTTGCAAATTTTATTCCTTTATTTACAATTACTACTTCTTCAAATCTATCACAAGGTGGTTCAACAACAGGAGACGGAGTATATGCATACAACCAATCCTGTTTGGTAAGAGCATTTTATAATGCAGGCTTTGCATTTGTAAATTGGACGGATAATGGTAATATTGTATGCACAAATACAAATTATACTTTTACAGTAAATGCTAATAGAAACCTAGTTGCTAATTTTTTATTAATACAAGGAATTGATGTTAATACTTCAAAAGGATTAATTTCCATCTATCCTGATCCTGTTAAAGACAATTTAACCATAGAAACCAACTCCAACACAAAACAAAACTTAGAAATTGTAAACCTTCTTGGGCAAACACTTTATACATCTTATATCTATAGTAAAGCTACTATAGATGTTTCCGCTT
>CAIWDQ010000529.1 GCA_903911455.1 uncultured bacterium | reverse complement strand
TTTAGATTGCTTCACTTCGTTCGCAATGACGGGATTGTGTAAATAAAGACTATAATTATATTAAAAATAAAGAATATTAAACAAATATAAATAATGAAACTAAGCGGGAATACAATATTAATTACAGGAGGAACTTCGGGGCTTGGATTAGGCTTTGCTGAGGAATTTTTAAGATTAGGTAATACAGTAATTATCTGTGGAAGAAGACAGGAAAGATTGACAAGTATCAAAGAAAAGCATCCTGAAATTATTACTTATAAATGTGATGTTAAAATAGCTTCGGAAAGAGAAATGCTTTTTAATGAAGTGAAAAAAAATTATCCAGATACAAATGTATTAATTAATAATGCAGGCATACAGCATTTTGAAGATTTTACAAAAGCAGTTAATCTGGATAAAATTAAAGCCCAGTTAGACACAAATATCATAGCACCATTACATCTTATTTCTCTATTTGCCGAACAATTGTCGTCAAAGAAAGATGCTGCCATAATTAACATAACTTCGGGATTAGCCTTTGCTCCATTGGCAATTATGCCGGTTTATTGTGCCACCAAAGCCGCATTTCATTCATTGACTTTTACTATTCGTCATCAGTTTAAAAATACTTCGGTAAAAGTTATAGAAGTTGCGCCACCGGCAGTTGAAACTGAATTAGGTTCGGATAATAGAACAGATAGTAATCAGTCTCATTATGGAATTCCGGTATCTGAGTTTATTGCAGAAACAATGGTTGGTTTAAGAGAAGGAAAAGAAGAAATTGCAGTTGGGAATGCGAAAAACTTACGTTTAAAAGGCGAAGAAATGTTTAGTATGATGAATCATTAAGATGTTTTTATTAATTAAAATATCTTATGATTATAAACCATTAATTAGCTAATAAAAATAATTTCACCATGAATACAAGCAATAGTTCTGATACAATTTACCAAAAAGTAATTAAAAAAGCTGCTTTAAAACAGGATGTTTATAGCAATACTATGGATTCTTTTAAAATCTTCAGGGAAACGATTATGAGAGTTACTGAGAATTTTAAATTAGTGTTGCCCCCTGACGAAAAACGAATTACATTTGAGTATAAAGACAAAGGAGAGTTTGAATTTGAGATGAAGTTTGCAGGAGATATTCTTATTTTTGTAATGCATACTAATATCTTTGAATTCTCCCGTAACCACGAAGTAATGAAGACTTCATACATTAAAGAAGACATTGAAAGATCTTATTGTGGTGTAATTAATATTTATAATTTCCTTGCTGATTCATTTAAATATAATCGCGAAAATGATATCGGATATCTTATAGGAAGGATATTTATTAATAAAGATATGCATTATTTTACTGAAGGGAAACGTGAATTAGGCTGGATGTATAATAATTTCTCCTCAGCTGTTATCAATAAAGAAAATGTTTATAATATTATTGAAAAAGCAATAGAATATACTATAAACTTTGATTTATTGACTCCTCCATACGAAAATGTGAAGGAAGTTACTGTGTACGACATGCAAACCAGCATAGATAATATGAGAATTATTACTGGCAAACGTCTTGGTTTTAAGTTTCAAGCGGATCAGGAAGGAATAAAATAAATTTTTTTTGCAAAATTAATTTGTGAATTAAAAAATATTTTCTAATTTTGCACTCCCAAATTTTGGGAAATGAAATAGGGCCCGTTCGTCTAGATGGCCCAGGACGCTAGGTTTTCATCCTAGAAATCAGGGGTTCGAATCCCCTACGGGCTACTAATAGAATTAAACAATTTAATAAAATTAAAAGAGATGGCTAATCATAAATCATCACTAAAACGTATCAGATCAAACGAAACAAAGAGAATCAGCAATAGATATTATGCTAAAACTATGCGTAATGCTCTTAAAGCTTTCAGAGAATTATCTGATAAAGCTACTGCTTCTGAAAAGTTACCTAAAATGCTTTCAATGATTGATAAATTGGCAAAGAAATCAGTTATACATAAAAATAAAGCTGGTAATTTAAAATCTAAACTAATGAGAAAAGTTAATACTTTATAGTATTAGTTTTATTACCGGAATGAAAAAGGCTGTTCATTATGTGGACAGCCTTTTTTGTTATGCATTATTGTTTACAATACGATCCGGTGAATTCCCATTTCATAATCTTTATTTAATATCTCAATCATCTTATTATAATCCTCCACATTATTAACGAAATCAAGATCGTTAACATCTATAATAAGTATTCTTATATCTTTTAGTTGTTTGAGATATTCAAAATAACCTTCCTGAATTTTTTCCAGATACTCTTGTTTAATATCCTGTTCGTAAGATCTTCCTCTGTGTTTTATATTATTTTTTAATCTATCAAAGCTAACATATAAATAAACTAACAAGTCGGGGTTAGGTAAAGATGAATTTATGATATGGAATAGCTTAGAATATAGGATAAATTCGCTTTCGGGTAAATTCTTTTGAGCAAATATCAAAGATTTATCAATAAAATAATCAGCAATAACGAAACTCTTAAACATATCCCTTTCTATCAGATTATTTTTTAACTGCTGATAACGTTCGGCAAGAAAAGATAACTCTAAAGGGAAAGCATACTTATCTGGGTCCTTATAAAACTTAGGGAGAAAAGAATTGTCTTCAAATTGTTCTAATATAAGTTTAGCATCATATTGGCGCGAAATAAGTGTGGCTAGCGATGTTTTTCCTACGCCTATGTTACCTTCTATAACTATATAATTATAATTATTCATAGATGTTTAGTGTTGATATGGTTTTACTATTAGTTCGTCGTCACAATCAGTTAAGAGTTGATTAATACTCTTTAAAAGTACAGGATGTATGTAATCTTTTGCAATTTCATTCAAAGGCATTAAAGTAAATCTTCGTTTGTGTAGTAATGGATGAGGTATTTTTAATGTCTCTGTGTTAATAATAATGTTTTCATAAAAGAGAATATCAATATCTATTAACCTTGATTGGTAAGCACCTGTGGCGTTTCTCTCTCTTCCCATTTTTTGTTCTATCGACAAGATAGTCTTTAATAATTCTTCGGGTTCTAAAGTTGTTTCTATTAAAATTACTTGATTTAAGAAAGGGTTCTCTGATTTAAATCCCCAGGATTCGGATTGATATAAGGAAGATCTTTTTAAGATTCTACCACATAATAATTCAATCAACTCTGTTGCATTGTTGATCAAAACACTTGTTTCTCCGATATTACCGCCTAATAGTAAATAAGATTCACTCATTAATTATACTCCGATTATTAATCTTCAAAAGTAGCTTAAAAATTAATTTAAACTTAACTTTTACAAAGAATTTATTAACAATATAAATATTTTTGTAATAATTAGTCTTAAATATAAAATTTAGTAATACATTTGTATTCTTTTTATGAACAATATTATTAT
>CAIWDQ010000528.1 GCA_903911455.1 uncultured bacterium | reverse complement strand
TGCCTTTCTTTTCTTCAGCAGGTTTTGATTCTGATATTTTTTTACCTTTGCTATAGGTTACTTTATAAATTAAATTTCCTTTTTCGTCCCAATATTGCCAAATACCATCTTTAGTTTGTTTTATAAATGAACCCTCTCCTTTTTTCTTTCCGTTTTGATAATATTCAATCCATTTACCATTTGGACGACCATTTAGAAAGGATTGTTCTTTATATTTACTACCATATTTATCAAAGAAAGCCCAGATTCCATCTTTTTCGTTTTCTTTATAGTTACCTTCAGATATTTTTATTCCTGTATCATACCATTCAATCCATTTACCATCCATTTTCCCTTTTTTGTATGAACCCTCTGATTTTTTAACTCCTTTTTCATACCACACAATTTCACTTCCATTCTTTTGATCATTTGAATAATAGGTTTCATGTTTCTTTCTTCCACCTTCGTACCAACCTTCCCATTTACCTTCCATTTTCCCGGCTTTGAAACTTCCTTTATCCTTTACATTCCCATTTTTGTACCAGTTAGTCCATTCTCCATCTTCTTTACCATCAACATAAGGTCCTTGATGAAGTTTCTGTCCGTTTTCATACCAACTTGTCCAGATATCAGTTCTTTTTCCTTTTAAATATTTACCTTCTCTCCATTTAGTTCCATCAGTAAAATAATATACCCACAAACCATCTTGTTGGCCTTTTATAAACTTTCCTTTACTCCCAATCTTTCCATTCTCATAATAATAAACCCAACTACTATCCTGAAGGTCATCAATCATCTTACCTTCCATCTCTACATTCCCGTTTTTATACCACCACGTTGACCATCCAATTAGTTTATCATTATTATAATTTCCTTCAAATCCTTTTGTGCCATTATCAAACCAAGTAATAGATTTACCTTGTTTTAATCCTTCTTTATAATAAGATTCTTCTTTCTTGGTACCGTTATCATACCAGGAAGTAAATATTCCTTCGTACTTCGAATTAACAATCTTTACTTCATTTTTCTTTTGCTCGTTGTTGTACCAAAAGATATTTGTTCCGTTTTCAAAATACTCCTCACCTTGTTTTTTTCCATCGTCATAAAATGAAATCCATTTGCCGGTTTTCTTACCTTTAATAAATACACCTTCTTTCCAAAGTTGTCCATTCTTATGCCACCACGACCATTTACCATCACGGACAGTATCGTTGATGAGCATACCTTCTATAGCTTTTTTATTATTATCCCACAACTCAGTTTTAAGTTTTTGGGAATAAGTAAAAGTATTTAATGATAAAATGATAACTACTAATAATGATAGTTTTCTCATATTATGATTGCTTTATTTATTTCTTTCGGTTGTAAAAATCACTAATTGTTCCATTGATGTTCTGGCTTCACTTTCGGGGAATTCTCTAAGAATTGAAAGTGCCTTTTCACGATATTCAATCATCTTTTGTCTTGCGTAATCTATCCCCCCACTTTGATTCACCTCATCAATTAACAAATTAACTTTATCAGGATTATTATTGTGTCTTTTAACAGTATTCTTAATCTTTCTTTTTTCAAAGTAACTGCTATTATTAAGCATATGAATTAATGGTAAAGTCATCTTCTGTTCTTTAATATCAATACCATTAGGCTTACCAGTTGCGTTGCTTTTTTCATAATCAAAAAGATCATCTTTAATTTGGAAAGCAATACCTACATATTCGCCAAACTGATGCATTTTCTGTATAGTCTCTTCATCAATACCATCAATAGAAGCCGCACCGCATGCACAACAGGAGGCTATTAACGAAGCAGTCTTCTTTCTTATTATTTCATAATAGATACTCTCTTTTATATCAAGGTGACGCGCTTTTTCTATCTGTAACAATTCGCCTTCACTCATTTCTTTAACAGCATTTGAAACTATTTTTAATAAATGAAAGTCTTCATTTTTTATTGCTAAAAGCAAGCCTCTTGATAAAAGATAATCTCCAACCAGAACTGCAATTTTATTTTTCCATAATGCATTTACTGAAAAGAAACCTCTTCTTTCGTTTGAATCATCTACAACGTCATCGTGGACAAGAGTAGCGGTGTGTAATAATTCAATTAATGAGGCTGCACGATAAGTTGATTCATTTACTTTTCCACATATTTCGGCAGAAAGAAACACAAACATTGGACGTATTTGTTTGCCTTTTGTCTTTAGAATATATCGGGTAACTATGTCCAACAGGGCAACGGAGCTTTGCATTGATGTCTTGAATTTCTTTTCAAATTCATCAATGTAAGGTGCAATAGGTTTTTTTATTTCGTTGAGTGAAGTCATATTTTCTAAGGCTCAAAAGTACTAAAATTTTACAAACAAAAGCAATTAATCGTTTTTTCTTTATTAAAAACATATTAACAATAGCTTTGTTGTGCTAAAATCATAATAAAATAAGGAAAAGTAATAAGGTAGCTTAAATGAAAATATTATTTTATAATAGAAATATAAGTTTTTATTCTTGCAAAACAAGCCTAAAACCTAATCCATCACCACTACTATCCGGTGGATTACTAAAGCGGGAAGTAAGTTTGCATTCTTTTGCTTCGCTATCAAAACATCCTCCACGCATTACTTTTTCAGTTCCTGATGGTGGACCTGTTGGATTATTTACAGCATTATTATTGTAGTTCCCAAACCAATCGCTACACCATTCAAATACATTTCCGCTCATATCATAGACACCTAATTCGTTTGGCTTTTTATATTCTACAATATTAGTTTGTCCACTTGAATTATCTTTATACCAGCCTACTTCATTTAAATCATTGCTTCCTGCAAAAGAATATCCTTTAGTTTTATTTCCTCCCCGAGCTGCATATTCCCATTCAGCTTCTGTTGGCAAACGATAAGTTTTCTTAAGTTTATCACTTAACCATTCACAATAATCCAAGGCATCGCCATAACTAATATTAACCATTGGCTGATTGTCGTTCCATCCCCATTCAGGTGGTGCAGGCATTTCAATACCATTTGCAATACAATAATTATAATATTCAGCTACAGTAATCAGATTTTTTGAGAGATAAAAAGTATTTAACGTAACTTTATGTTGAGGTCGTTGATTAGTATTTCCAACACTATCTCCCATATAAAAACTACCTCCATCAACCTTCACCATCTCTGGGACAATTGGTTTTATCTGTGCTCTTATGCTATCAGCATAAGCATTTTTAACAAGAGTATCCTGAATTGTTAGAGGGATATATGGAATACTAATACCCGAAGAATCTCTCTTTAATTTTATATCATATACTGCCATCTCATCTCTATAAAACCTATGTGTGCGCCATAAATTAAAGCTTTGTTCGGTACAATATAAGGCGTTTGATTCGCTATGGGATGAAGTATAAATAAGTCGAATTATATCAATACATATACATGAAGTCGTTAATGTTAATACTATTGGGTATTTAAATACGGCTCTCCAAACTGTGGCACTTGTTCTGTTGCAACGCGAGAATGGTATTTGTTTTACTACTATTGTAAAGTCAGGCTTATTATATTTGTTTGGGACAAAAAAACTATAAGTATTACTATCTTTATTTACCTTTTCAGTTCTGTCACCTTTAATTAAGTAGATGCCTTTAGGTATATTCAATCTTATTCTTTTGTAGGATCCACTATCGGATATAAGATTTAAGTTAAATACTTTGCCTTGTTTCGAATCATAAGTAGTAGTACCTTTGTTCTGTATGTTGTATTGCAATTGCGGAAAGCAAGTATTTACCAACAGAACTAAAGTAAATAATATAATTAGTGTAGTTTTTTTCATTTATAAATATTAATAAAATCTTTGGCAAAAGTACAAAAATAGATCTTAATAAACTTTTATAATTATATATAACTAACTTATTTTAGAAGAAGCATCCAAATACAAACTGCAGCTAAGCCACAAATAGTAATAACTGCAGCTGCCGGACCTATTACATTTGTCATTCTTTTTTTTGCAATTGCAGTTTCTTTTTTTCTACAATTCATTTCGAGTATTAATCTATCAATTACATTATTCAAACTTAAAAATAGAGTTCCTTTTTGAATATTAAATTCAATAGTATTAATAATCCAGCTTTCTAATTT
>CAIWDQ010000527.1 GCA_903911455.1 uncultured bacterium | reverse complement strand
AAGCACATGCTCAGCTAGCCCTCAATACATTAAACCAAAATATATTTCCTACATCTTTTTTATCCATCACTTTTAATTAATTTATATTTGGCTAGAAACAACAAAAGAATTGTCTTAACAACAAATACTATCAATTATAGATTTTAAAACTTCAACAAATCTTCATATTTTGGATCTTTATTATAAATCGGGCATCGTATTTCTAACTAAACAAGTTCTGTAATCATCTATATTCATCTAATTTATAATATGGTTGTATTTTCTCTTTCAGTTATTGTCCTTTGTTTGTAATTAAATCAACAATCCGATTAAAAAAAAACTAATTCACTTTTGCTATTCTAATAAAGAAAGCATCTATTATATATTTTAACACCATTTTAAAATAGTTGTGGCAAAAGTAAATAATATAAATACATTTCAAACTAATAGTAAACTATAATTGCGCTTTAGTGTAATCCCTAATATAAATAACATCAGTCGGTATTGACATGTTTTTGGTATAAGAATAGACCAAACCTGCCCTTCGAATTCAATCATGGACTGCAAAAAGAAGTAATAACAGTTTACTTAGTCGCATCTTAACACAAAAACTTATTTTATTTAGTGTAAGATATTTGCAACAATATAAACTTAGTGTTCCTTCAACTATAAAAAGGTTTCTTTGACTAATGTTAAAAATTATTTATTAAAATATATTTCTTTTATCAGTTGTTTATAAAAATTGAGTATCTTTGAACTCTGAATTATGGCTAAGAAAACACACATAAAAACCAACTACTATTACATGATGGTCGATTTGACCATCATGTTCATATTCTTTGGCTTTGTAATGTGGTATATGCCCGGAACTATACACCGTTACCTGCCCAAATACACTAAACCATTTTTAATTTTTAGTATAATAAGAGCAATAGTTGGGATTGTAAATTCAAAATATAAAGATTTAAAAGGACAAACTATTGTTAAAAGCATACAGAATATAACTACATCTGATATACTTTCGATATTAATAGCACTTATTTTTATTTATTTTAATCCTCAATTTAATTATTCTCCACGAATCTTAGAAGGACTAGTAATAGCAACTTATATCTTCGAATTATTAATAATTGGTGTATTATTTGCTTTTAAAAAATCGATGGAAGCCGATGCTTTAAACTTAATTGAAGAAGCAAATAAAAAAGAAGAACAATTAATACCATTAAAAGAAGTACATCAACTGGATGAGGTAACTAAAAAACAGTTTGAAAAGATCATTATTGATGAATCAGGTGAAAAAGTATATAATTATTTACTCGAAAACTCAGACTTACAAACTAGCGGAACTCTGGTTTTATCAACAACTACACGTTTTAATATTTTAAATCATCCCGAAGAATATTATAATACAATTATAAATCTGAAAAGGATAAATGATGTAAATCGTATTAATAAATTCTTTGAAGCCGTCAATACAAAGCTTCCGCATAATGGTGTTTTTGTAAGTTGTGTTGAAACTAAAAATTTGAGAAAACAAAGAATATTAAAATTCTTTTTCCCTCCATTTAATTATATCTATTATATTATTGATTTTTTATTGAAAAGAGTTGCCCCAAAATTCTTTTTAACTAAAAAATTATACTTCTTAATAACAGGTGGTAATAATAGAGTTATCTCAAAAGCCGAAACATTCGGAAGATTGTATTCATGCGGATTCGAAATTATAAATGAGAAGATAATAGGTAATTATCTTTACTTTATTGTCCGAAAAATATCAGCACCATTTTTCCCAGAAGATCCTACTTACGGACCAATTATAAAATTAAAAAGAGTTGGTAAAGATGGTAAGATATTTAATGTATATAAAATGCGAACAATGCATCCTTATGCCGAGTATCTTCAGGCTTATGTATTCGAAAAAAATAAATTGGAAGAAGGAGGTAAGTTTAAGGATGATTTCAGAGTATCAACATTAGGAAGAATAATGCGTAAATTCTGGTTAGACGAACTCCCTATGCTCGTAAACTGGCTGCAAGGTGATATGAAATTAGTAGGAGTAAGACCCTTAAGCAAGCATTACTATAGTCTATATAACAAAGAACTTCAACAACGAAGAATAGAACATAAACCTGGGTTAGTTCCTCCATTTTATGCTGATATGCCTAAAACTTTAGAAGAAATAATGGCTTCAGAAACAAAATACCTGGATGCATACGAAAGAAGGCCTCTTTTTACTGATATTCGTTATTTCTTTAAAGCATTCTGGAATATCTTTATTAAGAAAGCCAGAAGTGCTTAATAAATAGCAAAAAGTTATTTATTAATTTGGATAATATTTCAAACCCTTTTTCTTTATTTATTGAAAATTATGAAAACAATAATAACAATACTTTTAATTTTATTTAGTTGCAATCTCTTTTCTCAAGGAGCTTATCAACATATTAATAATACTGACATTTATGAATTTCTGGATGAACTAGCTAATGATGGAATCATTCAGTTAAATACAACCATAAAACCATATACAAGAACATTGATTACTCAGAAACTAGTGGAAGCATCTAAATCAAATAACTTAAATGATCGTCAGAAAAAAGAAGTTGACTTTTATTTAAAAGATTATTATCAGGAACTAGGGAAACTTCCAGCTGTTAAACTAAAAGTATTTGGCAATGATACTACTTCTAAACTAGCTATATTACCTCCTGGAGTATTTTATAAAGATAATCAGTTTTCGTTTACCATTAAACCAATCTTAGGTTATAAATATATTGCTAACTCAAAAAACAAAATGTACGAAAGTTGGGGAGGTGCAGATGCTTATGCTTCGGTTGGAAATCATTGGGGATTTTATGCAAGTTTAAGAGATAATTATCAGAATAAAGAAATACAAGCTTTGCCTTCATACTTCACCCTTGAACAGGGTGGTAATTATAAAGTAAATGAAGGAGGAAGAGCAGGTGGTGATTACTCTGAAATGCGAGGTGGTATAAATTATATTTGGAACTGGGGTGAAATAGGTATAGTTAAAGATAATGTTCAATGGGGTGAAGGTTATCATGGGACTAATATCTTTTCGGGAAGAATTCCATCTTTTGCGATGATAAAGTTACACATGAATCCAGCCAAATGGTTTGATTTTAATTATTATCATGGATGGTTAGTTTCGGAAGTAATAGATTCAAACAGGAGTTATACTACTTCTAATGATAGTTATAGAGCAGTATATCACAACAAGTTTATTGCAGCTAATATGTTTACATTTTATCCCTGGAAGGGATTAAACTTATCTATAGGAAATAGTATTATCTATAGTGATATGGATGTACAACTAGCATATCTGATTCCGGTAATGTTTTTTAAATCTATTGATCATACCTTAAATCATGGTATAGATAATCAGAATTCCCAAATGTTTGTAAGTGTAAGTTCTAGAAATATAAAGCATCTACATTTATATACGAGTATTTATGTTGATGAATTCTCAGTTAAAAGGATTACTGAAGCAACTAAATATAATTTTGTAAGCGAGAAGATAGGATTCAGAGTTTCTAACTGGTTAATTAAAAATACTGAGCTTACATCTGAATTTACAAGAACATATCCTATGACATATCTGCATTATATCCCTTCTCTAACTTTTACAAGTAATCAATTTAACTTAGGGAATTATTTAAGAGATAATTCAAAGGAGATATTTGTTTCGTTAGCTTATAAGTTAAAAGCTAATTTAAGTATTAAAGCATCTTACAATTATGCTATACATTATAACGATTATCAATATACTTACAATGATCCTATAGTTGATGCTCATTCATTTTTTAAAGATAAAACCTGGACAAACGGTTCTTTTATTTTTAACGTAAGCTGGAAACCTATTCCCAATGCTCAGTTATTTATTGAATATATGAATAGTAATATCAGTGGATATGATGTTGATGGTAAAACGGCTCAGTATTATCTTGATTTATTTACTCCAAATTATCTTCAAGGGAAAAATAATACAATTACTACCGGTATTAACTATGGTTTTTAGCTTAGATTTTCAGCCTTCTGTTTCTTCACTATTTTTTCTACCCAAAATACCCACATTCCGAATATAACTACATAAAAGAAGGGGCGAAAGAGCCAATCGTGACTGAAGGTAAATATCTGTTGTGATTTAAAGGTAACAACAACTACTGATAAGCCTACAATCCTGAATATATTTACCATATGTATAATTATTAAACCAGAAGGAATAAACCATAATTTATGTTTCCAGGGGCCGGGGTATAATAACATCAAAATCAAAAATTGTATTAATTGCTTAACTCCCGAACAACTTGCTCCAACTCCAATCCAGCCTATATAAGGATTTTTTTCAATAGGGAAATTAGGATTTAAGAAATTATAACTATCACCCGTTGTTGTAAATTGAAGTCCTAGGATATGCTTATTTATCCACATTGAATTCTCAAATAAAACATGTGCGACTTTATTAAACAACTCAGGTGGGATAACTTCAAAACCAAAAATCTGGAAATTATATCTACGAGCCAGTATCCTATACAAAAAGTGGACTACTAATAGTATAATCATAAAAAGTCCGACTTCTCTTAATGGATTAAGTTTATATTTAGTTTCTATTTCTAGTAGTTTTGCTATGATTTTTTTCATTATAAATATTTTTTCAAAAATAATATAATAAACAACACAAATTGCTATTTTGATATTAATAATCCATTTATTTTTTTCTAAATTAGCTTATATGCTGATAAAGTGCATTCTAATATTTTAACATGTCTAAAAATATGCCAATCTGATCCGGTCAGATGGTCAAGTCAGTCGTGATTTAACCCAAATTACGCACTAGAAATTTGAAAGGGCAAATCAAATTCTTTAGAATAGTTCCATAAACCCGAAAACCATTCTCTCCTTTTTTTCGTTAGCGCTATTTTTAGTATTAGTTTTCCATTTGTTTTTATAAAATAAGCACCGATTGCAAAACTTCTATATCTAAGAGTTGATAATGTTTTCTGAGTTTTTTCCTGAAGTACAAACATTCTAAAAAGTGACATTAAATTATAAGCTATCATTGCAAAAGATAATGCTGCTTCAGTAGCATAGAAGTTTTTTAAATTAAAGCTATCAAACCCAAAATCATATTTTAACTCTTTTATTCTATTCTCAGCATCGCCTCTTCCTCTATATAATCTCCATATCTCGGCTGGTGGAAGTTTCATGTTGCTTACATATGCTGAATAACGATAATTTCTGTAAATTTCTTCTTCTGCAAATAGGCTTAATTGCTTACCTGCTGCTTTAGGTCTATCTTTTATTTTTTGACGCACTATTACTATCCTTCGGGGATTTTTCCAAGAATCACTTTGATACATTTGTTCGCATATTTCTATTCCTGTATCTAATACTATCCAATTATTGCATTGTTGGATGACTCTTTGGATAGGATGTGTGAATTTTACAGCTACAATATAATTCAAGATTTTCTCTTCTAGATAATCCAAAATGTTTGATTGGAAGAAGCCACTATCCAAACGTATCAATCCTATAGTTTTACTCTTAAGTTTAAATAAAGTGTCTTCTAAAAATGAAAGAAAATTATTAGCTGAACTAGTATTACCACTTCTAAGCCACATATTGGCTACTAATTTAACATCTGCTATAAATGCTATAAGTGGATGATGTGAAGCTCTTCCCCGTTTTTGAGGATTATAACCCTTTTTCGCTCCTTCTTGTTCGCCATATCTGGTCATTACTGATGAATCAATATCCAGCGTAAATGTATCAAATGATAAATTTTCAAAGAACCATGAGAATAATGAAGTGAATACTCTTTGATTTGTTCCTATATTGAATTTTGAAAAGAAACGTTTATAAGTGTCTTGTCCAGGTGTTTTTTGCCAACCAAAAATTTTACCCAAAGTGGTATCGTGACGAGTAACTTCAGTATGTAAAAATCGATTAGCTCCACACCATATACTTGTTATAAATGATTCTATTATGGTTGAAGTTTTATAACCTCTGTTAGATCCAGAAACAGGCAGGTCTGGATTGTTTTTGATGAGTTCTCTAAACTCAATTTTTTGCAACATTTGTTTCAAAAAAATCATTCCACCCCAAGGTGTAATCTCTTTATTTGTAAAGGATATATCAAATTCCATAAGACTTTTTTTTCTAACGCTACGCATTAGGATTTAATGTGTAAAAGTACTAATTTTTTCTAATGCGTAATTTGGGTT
>CAIWDQ010000526.1 GCA_903911455.1 uncultured bacterium | reverse complement strand
ATCACCAAATCACCAAATCGCAAAATCTTTTATATTTAAACCATGTCTTCGGATCTAAATATAAAAATCATAATAAAAAAACCTAACAGGAAAGAAAAATACCTGTTAGGTTGAATTCATAAGTCTTAAATCGCTATATCACCAAATCACCAAATCGCAAAATCTTTTATATTTAAACCATGTCTTCGGATCTAAATATAAAAATCATCATAAAGAAAAAAAGAGACATTAGGTATAATCAAATTCGCTTATTAGTCATAAATATCTTTTCTATGTCCAAGCGTAATAATTTCAACAATTAATTGGCTATCTAAAATACTGTAAATAATACGGTAATTACCAGTTTTAATTCTGTAAGCATCTCTGCCTTTCAGTTTAATATAACCAAGTGGGCGTGGGTTTTCTCCTAATTTTGTAATTGAATCAAATATTGGCTCAGCAATATTATCAGAAAGTTTATCTAATTGCTTTTGTGCTTTCTTAGATAATACAACAGTATAATTAAACATTATCCCTTTTTTTTCTTTTTTTTAGATAGTCAGAAAACAAAATACGTTCTCCATTATCCTCGTTCTTTGCCTCATCGTATAATTTAATATCTTCTGATTCTTCAATCTCTTCCATGAGTTTCTCAAATTCTTTAGCTGTAAGCACAACTAAGGACTTATTACCTGCAGAATCTTTAATATATTGTGGGTGTATTGTAAACATAATTATTTTATTAAAACATTTAAACAACAAAAATACATAAAATTATTCATATAAAGATGTTTCTTAATTTTATTACAATTCATAATATACAAGCTGTTCATTTAAAAATAAACTTCCATAATTTTTAATTATTAATTCACAACAACCTTCTGCCTGAATGCTTCGCCCTTCTGGTTTCTTAATTCCAATAGATAAACACCACCTGCAATAGAATTAATATTAATAGATTTATTAACCTTGCCTTCGATAGCATTCCATTTATCAGACAACAACATCTTGCCATCAATAGAATAAAGACTATAAACAATATCTTGCTTGTTAGAACCATTAAAAGTAATGTTAAGAATATCTTTGGTAGGATTAGGATAAATACTTATATCATTAAGACTTTCCAGATTGCCAATACCTACACCCGAAGCAGTATAAGAAATATCAAATCCCTGATATTCGTTTTGATAATCGCTAACAAACTCAACCAATATCTGACCAACATTAAAGGTAACAGAGTTGGGGAAAGTAGTGCCCGAATAAGTTGCAAGTATGTTATAAGGAGAAGTTGTCTTTTTAATATAAAGAATATCTTTATTGGCTTCGGTTTCAAAATTATTGAAATGTAAAGTAATGCTTCCTGCTCCACTAGGGACTATATACCATTTACAATCAGAGTTACTATTGTATTTTTTAGCTCCACTCCCATCAGTAAAACTACCTGAATTAGCAACTAAGAACTTAGAGGAACAATAAGTGGGAGTATTTGCTTTATAATTTAAACTAAAGCCATTTAAAACAGTATCAGCATCAGAAGTAAACTTAACCAAAGCAGTAGAACTATTAACAGTGAGACTATTTGGCAAAGTAGTCCCCGAATAATTACCAACAAGAGAAGCTGCCGTTGTGCTACCTGCATAAACCTTTACATAATCATGATTGGCTTGGGTATTTAAACTTGTAAAAGTAAGTGTAATAGAGGTAACAGAATCAGCAGGAGGTTGTATCAACCACGAACAATCACTGTTGTTTTGATACTTTGCAATAGGACCACTGTTGTTTGTAATACTACCTTCGTTGGCATTAATAGTTTTTGAACCACTGCAATAAGCAGGATAAGGATAAAGTGTAGTATCAGGATATATATTAATAATGAGTTCCTGAGCAAGATTAAAAGTATCACTGTTAGGAGTAAGATTGTTAGGATAGAAATAACCATCAGCAGTGCCTCCCCAACCAAAGTTAAAGTGGAAATAAGTAGTGTCCTGATAGCCATCGCACACAAAAGCATGTCCCATAATATTAGGCACCGACCAACCTGCATAATACAAAGGCATCTTTTTATCAAGTTGAGCAACTATAAGGCTGTCCCATTTAAGAGAAGTACTATCTCTAAATACATATCTAATATTTTGAGAATACTTATAATAAGTCTTTAAAGCATGATGTGCCGAATGATTGTACATCCCCGATCCATTAGGACCCCATTTCATATCTACAGCCACACCGCAACCATACATCAGATCACTAATAAATGGATTAACCGTAGTGGGAACATCCAACATATTATTCCACTTAAAATTACTTGTAAGATAATTATATGATTGTATTCCATAAGTAGAATCAAGATACTGATAAGTGCCTGTGCCGTAATCAGGGAAAAGATAATAATACATCAATTGTGCCAAACAAGTAGCTACACATCCGGTATACACATGATCGCCTGGGCCAGCAGTATCAGCAGGACATTTAACATTAAAATACTCATCCTGATTCCATTTAGATTTAGTAAAAGGACTAATTGACTTAGTATTTCCTGATGCTTTACCTGGATTAAGAAGCTCTTGCCATTTATCTTTGATAAAAGTATCAGCTACAATGCCTTTTGCTCTTGCATTTACAATCTGATTTTTATAATAATTCATCCACATATTAAAAGGAGCAACAACAATATCAGGATTATAGTTGCTTTCAAAGCTATATGCCAGAATAGGGTAAGTATTCTCCTCAGCAGAAATAACAATGAAGCCAGCATCACCAATATTAAATATATAATATACAGCAATATTGTTATTACTAATTGTGAAAATATCTTTAATAATAATATCCTTTTGATTTATTTCAGGAAAATCTTTTATAATGTGTTGACAATAAAAATTGAACGCTGCTTTTTGCGCTGTTTCAATAGGCACAACACCTGCATTACTTATTAAAGTAATGAATATGAATATTGTAAAAATGTAAAACCTTCTCATATAATTAACGTATTTAATGTTTACAAAAATAGTTATAATTCATCAATCAAAACATATATTTCGTGAATAAATAAAACATTTCAATAAATATTTAGTTTAACAAGCAACCTTTTTAATGTTTTTCTTGTCTATATATAAATATTAATTGTACTTTTGTAGATAAGTTTTATAGTATATAAAAGCATACTTAAAATTCAAAAACTCTTACCACTAATTTGATGAATTTGAATTAAAAGAACTTTTAAATGTTTTAGTAATTATGAAAAAAAGGAAAGTTATATACTCAACAATAAACAAGAACTATAGAAAGATAATTCTTCTAGTGTTTCTTTTTATTAATGTTGTAAATGTTTCTGCTCAGCAATACAATGTTTCAGGTAATGCAGTAGTTATGGCAAATCCAAATTGCTACAGACTGACGAATGCTTTATCGCAAGCCGGAGCCGTCTGGAATATATATATGATAAATTTAACACAACCATTTGACATAACTCTTACGCTAAACTTTGGAATTAATCCAGGCACCAGTGCAGTTGGCACTAATTGTGGAGCTGACGGCATGTCTTTTATATTACAACCTTTAAATACAGGCGTTGTAGGTGTTGGAGGTTTAGTTGGATTTGGTGGTATTACACCTTCACTTGGTGTAATAATGGATGACTTCTGGGGGAATGCAAGCGACCCTACTTATCATCATATATCAATAAATAAAAATGGAGATCCAAGTCATAATGTTTATACACCTGCCGGAATTTGCCCTCCAACAGGAACACTTACGACAGCAAATGCGAATGAATTAGCTACTTATTGCAGTGCTTCAGGATTCCCTGCTAATATTACAGATGGATTAGATCATTTGTTCCGCTTTAAATGGACACCTACAATAACAGGTGTTGGCACTATACAAGTTTGGTTTGGTAATGCAACTACACTGCCAGGCACTCCTACTATATCCTATTCAGGGAATATTGTTGCTAATATTTTTGGAGGTAATCCAAATGTATTCTGGGGTATAGGAGGTTCTACAGGAGGCTGCTGGAACGTTCAAACAGTTTGTATGACGACTGCATCTAATTTTAGTTCTCCTTCATCTGCATGTGTAGGAGATACTGTTCATTTTACAAATAATAGCATAAGTGGCTTACCAATACAGGTATGGTCATGGGATTTTAATGATGGAACTTACTCTAGCGATACAAATGCTAAACATGTTTTTAGTGTTCCTGGAACATACAATGTAAACCTTGCAATTTTTAATTCAGGAGGTTTTTTCTCAACAATGACTCATACAGTAACAATCAATCCTAAACCTACTGTGGTTGTTAATGATGCTGCAATATGCAAAGGGGATTCTGCTACTTTAACAGCAACTGGAGCTACTTCATATACATGGAATAATGGTTTGACTGCGGGTGCTATAAAGAAAGTTGCTCCTGTAATCACAACCTCATATATTGTTACTGGGACTAATTCATTTGGATGTAAAAATAAAGATACTGCTTTAATCACTATTAATCCTAATCCGGTAATTACAGCAACTTCAGACACAATCTGTATAGGCGATACAGCAGTACTTACAGCATCAGGTGGAAATAATTACACTTGGACACCTACGGGTTCAAATGCAAATCCTCTTAAATTAAGCCCTTCAGTCACAACTATAATTAAAGTATTTGGGACAAATACATTTGGATGTAAAGATAGTACTTATACTACTGTTGTTGTAAATCCTAACCCTATCATTCATGTTGCAAACGACACTATATGCTTAAATTCAATGGGCACACTAACTGCAACAGGAGCTCAGACTTATGTTTGGGGTAATAATATCTCAACAACTAATCCTTTTCATGTTAGTCCAGCAATAACTACTGTTTATACTGTAGTTGGCACTGATATTAATAATTGTATTGGTAAAGATTCAGCCAAAGTTGTTATAAATAATCCTCCAGTAATTAGTGTTGATAGTGCTGATATATGTGCAGGTTTAACTGCAACTCTTACTGTAAGTGGTGGCAATAATCTTACTTATCATTGGCTTAATGATAATTCAACTTTTAATCCATTACATGCTTCTCCGGCAATAACCACTATCTATACTGTTATTGCAACAGATTCTCATGGATGTAAAGATACTGCATCAGGGGTTATCAAGATTCATCCAAAACCTGTACCAAATTTCTCTCCTAATTCAACATTAATTAGCACTGATGCACCTGATGTTGTTTTTACAGATCAATCTGCTTCTGCTATTTTATGGCAATGGAATTTCGGAGATCCAACATCAACTACTAACACTTCTAATATTCAGTTCCCAACACATTCGTTTAAAACTGCAGGAGAATACTATATCTGGTTGGTTGTTACGTCTGATTTTGGATGCATGGACTCTACTTATAGAAGAATAATGGTTCAGACTCCTAATTCATTTTATATACCTAATGCTTTAATTTCATCAAGTTCTGATAACGGAGTAAGTATCTTCAGACCTAGAGGGACAGGAATAGATCTTACAAAATATCAGATGATCATTTTCGACAGATGGGGAAAAGAATTATTTAGTACAACAAACTTTGAAGAAGGCTGGAATGGGAAACTTAATAATGTAGGAGATTATTTACCTAATGGTATTTATGTTTATTATATTAAATATAAAGAACTATATGGTATATTCAGAGAAAAGACAGGTAGTGTTACATTAATCAGGTAATACAATCTAAAGAGTAAAATAATAAATAATGCGAAGTATGACTTCGCCTTATTTATTTATCAAAACTTAATTTAAAATCAGATAAGTTTCTTAATTATATCATCAACACTTATCCCTTCGGCTTCTGCTTTGTAATTCTTAACAATTCGATGCCTTAAAATAGCATTTGCAACAGCATTTACATCTTCAATATCTGGTGCATATTTACCATTTACTGCAGCATGACATTTAGCTCCAATAATTAAATATTGTGAGGCACGTGGACCTGCACCCCATGATAGATAGTTATTTATAAAAGGAATTGCTCCAGCTGTATTTGGCCTTGTTTGAGAAACAAGTTTTACTGCATAATTATAAACATTGTCAGTGACTGGAATCTTCCTTATTAAATGCTGGAAATATAAAATCTCTTCAGAACTAAGAATAACATTTAACTCAGATTCAATATCAACTGTAGTACTTTTCACTATGTTAATTTCTTCTTCAAATGAAGGATAATCCAACCATACATTAAACATAAATCTATCAAGTTGAGCCTCTGGCAAAGGATAAGTCCCTTCTTGTTCAATTGGATTCTGAGTAGCTAATACAAAGAATGGATTACCAATTTTATAATTTGTACCTGCAACAGTTACTGCCTTTTCTTGCATAGCTTCTAACAAAGCTGATTGAGTTTTAGGTGGTGTACGGTTTATTTCATCTGCTAAAATTATATTGGCAAATATTGGGCCTTTAATAAATTTAAACTTTCTATTTTCATCTAATATTTCAGTACCTATAATATCAGAAGGCATTAAATCAGGCGTAAACTGAATACGACTATAGGTTAATCCTAACACTCTTGAAACTGTATTTACCATAAGAGTTTTTGCCAAGCCTGGAACACCTACTAATAGACAATGTCCTCTACTAAATATTGATATTAATATATTTTTTACAACCTCGTCCTGACCAACGATTACTTTAGCTATTTCAGTTCTTAAATGTTTATATTTTTCAACAAAAGCATCAACTGCTTCCACATCCGAATTATATTGCATACTTGTAATTTAGAATTAAGAGTTTCTATTTGTTTATTTCTTTATCCAATTATTTTCAAACTTACATTTATTATAAGGTTCAAAAATCTTGAGATATGTTTTGCTTATTTTATCATTAACCCATTTCTTGATAGCTTCACCCTTAGTTTTCTCAAGAGCTGCATTCTGAATCTTATCATAATCATCTTTAAGATTAGCTCTATGTGGAGAAGTTCTTGCTTTAAGATATAGTATTCTGTAGGCTTGTTTACCTTCAGCATCTTTCATTAATACAGGTTTGGAAATATCTCCTGGTTTCATCTTATCAACATTAAAAAAGATCGAAGGATCAATATCATCTGCACCAAATTTTGTATTACCAGTTGAAGGATTTACTATCATACCATTATTATTCTTACTTGGATCATCAGAAAATCGCATTGCAGCAACACTGAATTTCATGGCACTATCTTTCATTACAGTATAAACAGAATCAAGATATGTTTTTGCTTTTCCTAGCTGATAAGGAGAAACCTTTGGGATAAGTAGTATATGTCTGGCATTTATATAATCCCCTCTTCTTTCAATTAACTGTATAATATGATAACCAGCTTTACTTTCAATAACAGGTGAAATCTCATCCTTCTTAAGGTTAAAAGCCACAGCTTCAAATTCGGGATATAATTCACCTCTTCCATACATACCAAGCTCACCACCTTTTTTGGCAGAACCCGGATCTTCTGAATAAAGCACAGCTAATGAAGAAAAGTTTTCCCCTTTCTGAATTCTTTCTCTTAATTCTTCAAGGCGCTGTTTTGTAATTGCTTTCTCTTCTTTAGTTACAGTCGGTTGCCTAACAATATGCCCAATTTCGTATTCAGATTCAATTAAAGGCAGGCTATCTTTTGGTATATCATTAAAATATTTTTTAATTTCTTGAGGAGTTACTTTAATATTTTCAGTAATCTTTTCTTCCATTCTTTGAATCAACATTTGATTCTTAACTATATCTCTAAATTCAGCTTTAAACTCTAAAATTGATTTTTTATAAAACTCTTCAAACTTTTCTTTAGAACCGAATTGAGCAACATAGTATCTTAATCTTCTTTCCATTTCGCTCTCAACTTGGTCATCAGAAATAACAACACTATCTAATTTAGCTTGATTTAGTAATAATTTGCTAAAAAGCATATTCTCTAGCACATTACATTTCATACTATCACTTGCAGAGAAGTTTCCTTGTGCTTTTAATTGTAAATACTGATTCTCAACATCAGATAGTTTGATTATATTGCTCCCAACAATTGCAACAATCTGATCAATTACTTTATTTTGAGCAGTAGTTTGATAAAATAAAGAGAAAAGTAATAAAAAGGTAATTATAAAGTGTTTTAATTTCAGCATAGTGTTATTAATAATAAGTTAGAAACTCCATTTGACATATTTTATTGTTATAATTAGAAAATTTTGAAGTCTTTGTTCTTTAATGCCTCTTGGTAAACCTCATCGTGCATTTTAGTTATTAGCTCAAGTTTCCTCTTATTTATAATAATATTTCTAATATTTTCCTTTTCAAAACTTAGAGGCGAAATACTTTCTTTGATTTTAAAATCCT
>CAIWDQ010000525.1 GCA_903911455.1 uncultured bacterium | reverse complement strand
GTAATAATCTTTAAAAATTGGAAATATCTCGTCTTGCCTTTTTGTTCGCAAGTTATACCAATCGGCTCTATCAGCCGCTATTTTTATGGCAATATGTGACCAACTTGAGTTTTTGGTGGAATAACCCTTTTTGCAGGCTTCTACGTAAGCAAGAACAGGTGTGGGTATGTATACTTCTTCGACTATAAGCTGTACAAATTTTGCTACGGATGGTAAATATTGACTATCATTACTGAGTCTATTTTCAAGTTTTCTTATTGCGTTAGATATCGACTGACTACTAATCAAGCTCGGGTCTCGGTCTTGAACTTCTACAAGTCTCTCACACAGCAGGTAAATATATTCGGCTTCATCTGATTTTGTTTTAATCGTAAATTGCCAAGCGCCGCAAGCCATTTTTAAAGCACTAAATATTTGCTTTGCTTGTTCGAATTCATCGTCAGTAAATTCTCTTCTAGTTACAACTGTGCTTATATTTTTCCTTTTAACGTCAAGATCAGTAAGGTTTTTATTTAATGCTTCTCTTGCATCTATCTGTTTTGCGCTCATTTTATTGTTCCTAATTAAAATCCGGTTATAAGTCTTTTTCTGCCTATTTCACGAAGCGTTTCATTTGATACTTGATCAGTATCAATCTTTGATGGTTTGCGCTTAGTGTCTATAACGAGCTGAGGTTCCTTTAATTGCGATATTGCTGAGAGGAACGAAAGGGTTGCGGCGCTGGTGATTTCATTAGCTTCTGTTAACGCTTGGTCATTACTAATATTGACAAAGTCGGCTACTTGGCTGTCGATAGATGCAGTAATTTCAGCTTGTTTTTGTTTAAATATGCACTGAAAAACGATTGCATTTGTAATCCCGTGCGTTTTTATACCGAAATATCCTTTATTTTCACCATCGCCTATTTGAATGTTTGAATGTTCATTGATCTGTTTTATAGCAACAGCTATAACTTTAGAATTGAAGTCACCAAAGGCTTCGTATTTTTTGACTTTATCACCGAAAAACTGCTCTTTAAGGTCAGCAATAATAAGCTTGATGGGATAAATTTCACGTTGATTACTATCTAGATCACGTATCTTATCGCTAGCTCGATCTTTGTTTATTTTTTCAATCAGCTGTTCGTATATTCTGATGGCGTATACTGATGAAAAATTAGAGACTTCGGATATCTTGTACTGCGTGAAACCTTTCTTTAAGTCGGTTAAATAGGGCATGATTTCTTGCGAGAATTTAACGCTTATTGCTTTAGTTTCATCGACATTGTTAATTTCACTACAATACGTGATTTTTTTAATTAGCCAAGGTATTGTCGTTATCTTTGTCTCACTGTTGGTTTTTTCATAGATTTCTATATTTCGCCCGTACAGGGTATCAATTGATTTTCTAAGCTCATAGCCAGCAACTTTTTCGGTTGAGAAGTTAAATTGTTTGGCGAACTCTGAAATTGTAATCTTAAATTCATAATCTTTCCGATGATCTGCTGAGTTAATCTTTGCATTGCAAAGTAGAATAATTCTGCATTCGCTTATCGTTAAACTATATGCTGCGTGTATGATCGCGTTATCTCTGCACACTATGTTATTGCTAACTGTTGAAGCTGCTTTTTTTGTTATTTGATTGGCAGTCATTTTTGTTAACCGTTAATTAATTATCTTAATAAAAAGATAGTGTCAAAAAAAGAATACCCAACTAGAATTCTTTTTATTTTTTTTAATTAGTTAGCAACAAATGATCTAGATTTATATTGATAAGTGAGTGTTATTTTTTTTATAAAATAGTTTATTGTTTATATAAAAATCGACTGATGCGCGGCGCATTGATGGTGTAAAACGTAATATCAATTTGAGTCAAATACTAAAGTACTGTTGGGTTTTTTATTTTATTAAGAGGTGGTTTGCAGTGGTTAGAAAAGAAAAGAAAAGAAAAGAAAAGAATAAAATTTTCTTTTCTTTT
>CAIWDQ010000524.1 GCA_903911455.1 uncultured bacterium | reverse complement strand
GAACTTTCGTCAAAGATAAATGAAAAGAGACTTGATAGTGCAATTGAAAAATTAGAAAAGAACAATACATTTACTAAAGACCTAATTGAAGAATGAAATACATCTTTGTAGATGAATCTTGGGAAGATTACTTATATTGGCAAAACACTGACAAGAAAATGCTTAAACGAATCAATGAATTATTGAAAGACATAGCTAGAAGTCCATTCGTTGGTATTGGGAAACCAGAACCTTTGAAACATAAATATCATGGTTATTGGTCAAGACGAATAGACGAAAAACATAGACTAATATATAGTGTGAGAGAAGATGAAATATTGATAGCCAAATGCAGATTTCATTATGATGAGTAATTGATAGTAACTTTATATATACTTTTTAGCTTCCTTTATAAAACAAAAGCCCTGTATACTTATAAATATGCAGGGCTTTTTAATTTAATTATTGATAAAGATATTATCGTGTAAATAACAATTCGCGATACTTTGGCAATGGCCACAATTCATCATCAACAATCAACTCCAGTTCGTCAATATGATCTCTCACACTTTCAATAAAAGGCTTAACTGTAGATGCATAGGCAGCAGATTTCGCAACATATTCTTCTTTTAAGTTAGCAACCCTGCGAGCTTCAGTCATACGGGCAACCAAATCCTGTATCTGCGAAATATGTTCGGAGATAATCCTGATGTTCTGTATCGTCTTTTCGGCAAGTTTAGAGAAATCTTTAAGATTATATATCTCCTTTAAACCTGTTGCATTCTGTATAAGTATGTTCTGATATTTAATAGCTGTTGGTATGATATGATTTATAGCAAGATCGCCCAACACTCTTGATTCAATCTGCATCTTTTTAGTGTAAGTCTCCAGACTGATATCATACCTTGATTCCAACTCGCGCTTTGAAAGTACATTGTTAGTGCCAAATAAAGCAATAGTTTTATCCGAAACATAAGCTTTAAGAGCTTCATGGGCTTCGGTAATATTAGTAAGACCTTTTTTCTCAGCCTCTACAATCCATTCTTTACTATAACCATTACCTTCAAATATAACATTCTTTGATTCTTTAATATATTTCTTCAGCACTTGGAAAATAGCTTCATCTTTCTTTACTCTTTTCTTAGTAAGTTTTTCAACATCAAGCTTAAATAACTTTAACTGATTAGCCACAGCAGTATTTAAAACTATCATAGGTCCTGCACAATTAGCCGAAGAACCAACAGCCCTGAACTCAAAACGATTGCCTGTGAAAGCAAAAGGAGAAGTACGGTTTCGGTCTGTATTGTCTAATAATATCTCAGGTATCTTTCCAATATCAAGCTTAAGTTCAGTCTTCTCGTTAGGAGACATCTTTTTTTCAGACACCTTTTCTTCAATTTCTTTAAGTAAATTATTAACGTAAGTACCCAGGAAAACAGAGATAATAGCAGGTGGTGCTTCATTAGCCCCCAAACGATGCTCGTTGCCTAAGGAAGCAATGCTTGCACGTAAAAGATCGGAATTCTCAAAAACAGCTTTCATAATACAAATTAGAAAGGTGAGGAACTGAGTATTCTTCTTAGGATTACGGCCGGGAGAAAGTAAATTTACACCTGTATCAGTCATCATTGACCAGTTGTTATGTTTACCAGAACCATTGATACCTTTAAAAGGCTTTTCGTGAAACAAGACAACAAACCTGTGATTACGGGCTACTTTCCTCATAATATCCATCATCAACTGATTGTGATCAACAGCCAGATTAGCTTCTTCAAATACAGGAGCACATTCAAACTGATTAGGTGCTACTTCATTATGACGGGTCTTGATTGGGATACCTAATTTATAACATTCAATCTCAAACTCACGCATAAAAGCAGCAACGCGCTCAGGAATAGAACCAAAATAATGATCTTCCAACTGCTGGTCGCGAGCAGATGCATGTCCCATCAAAGTTCTGTCAGTTAAAATAAGATCAGGACGTGCTTTATACAAAGCCTCATCAACAAGAAAATATTCCTGCTCCCAACCTAAAGTAGCGATAACACGCGAAACATTCCTATCAAAGTAATGACAAACATCAACAGCAGCTTTATCTAATAAACTCAAAGATTTTAACAATGGCATCTTATAATCCAAAGCCTCGCCGGTATATGAAACAAAGATTGTAGGGATACATAAAGTTTTGCCAACAATAAAAGCAGGCGAAGAAGGATCCCAAGCAGTATAACCTCTGGCTTCAAAGGTATTCCTTATTCCACCACTCGGAAAACTAGAAGCATCAGGTTCCTGCTGTACTAATAAAGAACCTGAAAAGCTTTCAATGACACCCGAATTACCGGCCGGTTCAAAAAAGGCATCATGCTTTTCGGCTGTTGCGCCATTCAAAGGATGAAACCAATGGGTGTAATGTGTAGCTCCCATACTGACAGCCCATGCTTTCATACCCAAAGCGATCTGATTAGCAGTTTTTCTGTCAATCTTTTTTCCTTTTTCAATTGAAGAAAGAATAATTTCTAAAGCTTCTTTAGATAAATATTCCTGCATTCTCGCTTTATTAAAGACATTTACACCATAATATTCTGATGTTTTCATATCAGTATCTTTAATTACTGCACTTCTTGATAAAGCTTCATCTATTGCTTTAAACCTAACTGTTGTCATAAATTTGTTGTTTATTAAAACTATTAATTATTTATTTGAGACTACTTATAAAT
>CAIWDQ010000523.1 GCA_903911455.1 uncultured bacterium | reverse complement strand
TTTAATTCATTAAAAAAATCTAATTCTTTATTCTTATCAAATCATAATGTGATGTTTAAGAATAATACGACGTTTATGTACTCTTTGCCATTGACTCGACAGTCAATGCCTCTGACTCGACAGTCAACGACCCCGACTCGACAGTCAACGCCTCTGACTCGACAGTCAACGACCCCGACTCGACAGTCAACGCCTCTGACTCGGCAGTCAACGACCCCGACTCGACAGTCAACGCCTCCGACTCGACAGTCAACGTCATCAACCCGACAGTCAACAACTCTGACTCGGCAGTCAATGACTTTAATTTCAGAAAATGAATATCTAATGTTTAAATCAATATTTTTAAATCATAATATAAGCAATCAAATTCAACTAATTTAAATTTAAATAATAACAAAATGACAAATTATATTTATGTAAAAGAAGCTATAGACGAACGGAAATTACCTTTTTTCAATATCTTAATGAGTAGATATGGGGCAAAGTTAGTTTTAAATGGTGGTTTGATACCAGGCTTAAGCCATGCAGGAACAGTTATATTGTCAACTAACACATTAATGCACGAAGCGATGGTGCTTGCATTGGATGATCATACCCAAAGTGCAGTTGCGCATAGTTACGAAAAACAGTTACGTGGCTTTCATAAACAAAATGCCAGAGACACCGAAAAACAAGCTAACATCTTAAATGATCGTAATTTACCTGCTATGGTTGGGCATGAAGTATTAGCCGACAGACCTCCTGTTGTTATACCTGATATATTTTTCGAGAACACAAATATTATAGGAACAATGAATTATAGAGTAAAATCAGATATAAATGCTTATAATTATAATTTCGAAATCACTCAGTTGAACGAGGATGGAACAGTTCTAATAGTTGCACAACGTAAGATGACTAATGCAAAAGGTATTATGGATGGTTTTGTTTCGGGAGCTAAGTATATGATAAGATGTCAACCTATATATGTTAACAATGGTGAAGGTGAATGGACAGATTATTTTGAAATAAGAGCGAACTAGGGCAATTACGATTTACGAATTACGAATTACGATTTTTAATAAAAGAAGAGCCGTTATCATTTGTTTGATAACGGCTATCTTAATGACCTCACCCCAGCTCTCTCCTAAAAGGAGAGTGAGTATGGCATAGGTGATTTTTAATATTCTTAATTATTGATTGTAACTTTAGGCACTTCAAACTTCAAACTTTAGGCACTACTTAATTGTCTTAATGTAGCATCTACGGCGAATATGTGGTTCTCTGGATTGATAATCTTCCCAAAGTAAATGCATCTTCTTATTAACTTCTAATACAGGATTAATGACATTTGTTTTAACACCTTTTTTAATACAATTATCCATTATCTCATCAAAGATCATTGCATTCAAACCTTTATTCTGCATGTCGGGCCTAACAGCTATCAGATACATATCAAGTATCTGAGCTTTGTTTAACGACCTTAAAATATGCCACCATCCAAAAGGAAGGAGCCTGCCTTTAGCCTTCTGAACTCCCTTTGAAAGTGAAGGCATCGTAATACCAAATGCCACAACTTCGTCATTATCATTTAAAACTACTGAAACAAATTCAGGTTTAACATATCCAATATATTGTTTGGTGAAAAGCTCTATCTGCTTCTCCGAAAGAGGATAAAAACCATAAAGAGGAGCGTAACTTTGATTTAAAACTTCAAAGATCTGATGCGCATATTTAAGCAACTGTTTTGTTTTAGTAGCTTTTAAAGTATGCAGATTATATCTCTTAGCAACTAAGCCAGCCATTTTGATAAGACGTTCGGATCGTTGCTGAGGAATATCATATTCAAACTGTATCCAGTCGACATCTTTAGCAAACCCAAGTTGTTCGAGTATCTTTGGATAATACTCATGATTATATAAGGTAGCATATGTAGCCAGTTGATCAAAACCATATACCAGCATTCCTTCTCTATCCATATCGGTAAAGCCCAGAGGTCCGTGAATTTCGTTACATCCAAACCCCTTGCCCCAGTCTTCAACAGTTTTTATAAGTGTAGAAGCAACTTCAAGATCATCAATAAAATCGAACCAACCAAAGCGAACTCTGTTTTCGTTCCAGCATTCGTTAGCCCTATTATTCATAATCCCAATGATTCTACCAGCAATCTTCCCATCTTTATAAGCAAGCCAATATTTAGCTTCACAAAACTCAAAGGCAGGGTTCTTAGTTCTGCTTAACGACACTTTTTCATCCATATCCAAAGCAGGCACCCAATAAGGATTATCTTTATATAATGAATAAGGGAATCTGATAAATTTCATGAGATCACTCTTCGAAATTACTTCTTTAATTAGAACACTCATTAATTAATAGTTAGGTTAACACTAAATTTTATGTAAAAGTAACAATTTAAAATAAAGAAAAGCAGGTGTAAGTTTAATATTAAAGATTATTAACAAAAAAGCCATCATAAAAATAAGATGGCTTTAATTATTATCTAGTTTATATTAAGCTATTTTCTTAATATAACATCTACGACGTATATGCTGACGAGGATTATAATCCTGCCAAATCAATTGGTTCTTAATATTCACTTCCAATACAGGATTCTGTATAGTTTTCTTTACGCCTTTTTTGATGTAATTAGACATTAATTCATCAAAGATAATAGCATTTAAGCCTTTATTCTGCATGTCGGGTCTTATTGCAATTAAATACATATCAACAAGATCATTGTTTTTAATTGCTTTAAGAATATGCCACCATCCAAATGGAAAAATTCTTCCTTTAGCCTTTTGAACTCCTTTTGATAATGAAGGCATCGTGATACCAAATGCAACTACTTCATCTTTGTCGTTTAAAACTACTGTTACAAATTCAGGTTTAACGTAGCCAATATATTGTTTTGTAAACAAATCAATTTGTTTTTCGGATAAAGGTGCGAAACCATAAAGAGGCATGAAACTTTGGTTTAATACTTCAAATATCTGATGAGCATATTTTAATAATTGCTTTGTAGAAGTAGCTTTTAACGAATGTACATTATAACGTTTAGCAATAAGTCCTGCCATCTTAGCCAGTTTCTCAGGCTCCGATTTTGGAACTTCATATTCAAACTGTAGCCAGTCAGCATCTTTCCCATAACCTATTTGTTCCAGTATTCTGGGATAGTATTCGTGATTATATAAAGTAGCATAGGTTCCTAGTTCATTAAACCCTTCAACCAACATGCCTTCTCTATCCATGTCGGTAAATCCTAAAGGACCATGAATTTCGTTACAACCAAATCCTTTACCCCATCCTTCAACTGTAGATAACAGGGCTTCGGCGACTTCTTTATCATCAATAAAATCAAACCATCCAAAACGGACTCTGTTTTCTTTCCAGCATTCATTAGCTCTTTTGTTGATAATGCCAGCAATTCGACCAACAATTTGTCCATCTCTGTAAGCTAACCAATATTTAGCATCACAAAATTCAAATGCAGGGTTTTTAGATTTACTCAAAGAGTTTTTTTCATCCATATCTAATGCAGGCACCCAATATGGATGTTTTTTATACAAACTATAAGGAAATCTAATAAATTTCTTTAGTTCACTTTTTGAAATTACTTCTTTTATTTCTACTATCATTACAATAAAAATTTATAAGGCTTTTATAAGGTTGGTATTAGTAATAATTAAACTAATGGAATGACTCATTTCTACTCAAAAATATAAAATCATAATTAGAGTTGGTTAATATCTAATATTTACCATTAGAACGTGTGTTTCTAATAGAATAATTTTTAGCTATAGGTTGTCTGTTTCTCTTAGCTTTATAATGAGATCTGTTACGAATATTATACGACATAGTACTATTTGTCCTTTTTTTATTATATACCCCTCTTCTTGATGTTGTGCAAGAATCGGATAGTAACATTATACTTATTGTCATAAATATAACCACTAAAAATTTATTAGAATCTAAGAATTTATGAATCATTTTTTCTGTTATTTTAGATGCTTAAAACATTCTGCTAAATTAGATATTTTATTGTTACTACAAAATAAAAAAGCAATATATTTTTTATTTATACGTTAAATTGAGTTAAATATGGTTCAATACATACTAAAGTATACTATTATTTAATATAAATTAATATTCTAATACGATATAAATGAATAAAATGTTTCGGGTTTATTGCTTTTGCTTTTTAATACTTACTTTTCTCTTCCCTTTATTATCAATGGCTCAACAGGATGAAGCATATCTAAAATTAAACCAGGAACAAATAGTTGAAACCCAAAACGACAGTATTGATATAATTTCTAATTTCTATAGCTTTTACGATTCATTAGCTGTATACTTTTCAGAAGATACACTTTATGAAAATTTTGATAATGAAGTTATCCATTACCCTAAAGTTGATTTTTCGAACAAGCCAGATACAACACTTATTGTTTTGCAAGATATTAATAAACGTAGCTTTTATGTCCATCCCTTTATTGGTGATATCACGTCTCATTTTGGGTTAAGACATTACAAATATCATTATGGTACTGATATTAAGTTGCAAACCGGCGATTCGGTAAGATGTACTTTTGATGGTATGGTGCGAATAACTAAACTAAGCCAATCTTATGGTTATGTGGTTGTGATAAGGCATCTTAATGGACTGGAAACGCTTTATGCCCATTTGTCCGAAATCAATGTTAAAACAGATCAATTAGTCAAAGCTGGTGATATTATTGCATTAGGTGGGAATACCGGTCATTCAACTGGTAGCCATTTGCATTTTGAGGTGAGATATTTAGGTGCACCTATTAATCCCGAAGATATAATTGATTTCGAAAGATATAAACTTCATTCTGATAACCTTTATTTATCTAAATATCATTTCAGATATCAATCAGAGATAAATAAACTTAAAGAAGCACGTTTTGTAAAAGTAAGAAGAGGTCAAACTCTTGCTTCAATTGCTAAAAAATACCATGTAAAAGTAAAAACTATCTATAAATTAAATAAAGTAAAAAAAGGATCTAAGCTAAAAGCCGGCAGTAGTATTAGGATTAGATAATAAACATTAATTTGTATTCAGTTAATTGAGCTCACTCATGTAATGACATGAAGTAATCGCAAACGAATTGAAGCAATCTCATTCAACTCACAGAGGTTTACTATAATTTATTATACGTATGTAATAAAGTAATCTGATGATTAAGAGTGCTTTAAATTAAATAATAGCATTGTTTCTTAAGATTAAAATCTAAAAGAAACACGGATTCGCAATTTACAACCTTCCAAAAAAAAGCTTCATAACTATCTGATATTATAATAAGAAGTCGAGAGGAAGTACACATGAGCCGAGAGGAAGTACACATAAGCCGAGAGGAAGTACATATAAGCCGAGAGGAAGTACACATAAGCCGAGAGGAAGT
>CAIWDQ010000522.1 GCA_903911455.1 uncultured bacterium | reverse complement strand
GTCATATATAAAATTAAAGTTCTCATAAAATTTGGTTAGATTAATTATGTACAAAAATACTAATTTTTTTCATTAAATGAAAAAAATAATTATAAATTATGAATTATGAATTATGAATGTGTAAAAAATGATTATAAATTATGAATACAAAGTACTAATAGTACTTAAATTACTTAATGAACATAAAGTACTAATAAAAAAGTTTCTTCTATAATAATAAATGTTCTCAATTGATTTTCTTGTCTTTCATTCATAATTCATAATTCATAATTCATAATATATTCAATAATTTTTAATTCTTAATTATCACCTTAAGTCGTTTCGCTTTCAACAATTGCAATCTCCTCATCTGCATGCTCATATTTAACAATAACCTTCCTTTTCCATCTACCTGTTCTATAATATGTATATGATAAAACCAAACCAACAGCCCAACCAATTGGAATTGACCACCATATGCCTGTAACATCGCCATTGCGTGAAAGAAAATATGCCAATGGAATCCTGATAAACCAAAGTGCAAGAAGCGTTATTAGCATAGGAATTAATGTGTCGCCGGCTCCTCTCATAACTCCTCCAACTGAAAACATTGCAGTGAAAATAATATAAAATGAACAAACAATTACAAGATATTTGTATCCAATATCAATTACATTAAGATCGCTTGTAAAAGCATTCATAATATGTCTTCCAAAAAATAAAACAATTATAGATACGAATATAGATATAATAGAAGTCATAATTAAAGTGGCTATAAAACCTTTTTTAACTCTATGCGGCTTTTTCGCACCTAAATTCTGACCAACAAAAGACGATAAAGCAGCTGCAAAATTCATTGCAGGTAAGGCAGCAAACGAATCAATACGCCCTACAACACTATAAGCAGCAATGGTATCAGTACCAAAAGGATTAACAAAACGATTTAACACAACCATGCCTATAGAAACAAAAGTCTGCTGAGCCCCGGTAGGTATGCCGATCTTCATACTCTTCTTAAAAATAGCTTTATCAAACTGGAGTTTGCGAATATGTAATTTCACAACCTCATTGTTCTTATTAACATATATAATCATAGTAAAAAAAGCACCTGCCTGCGAAATAATAGTTGCTATTGCAGCACCTTCAACACCTAAATTAAAGCCTCTAATTAATATCAGATCAAAACATATATTAGTAATATTAGCGATAATAAGAAAATATAAAGGAGTTTTAGAATCACCTATTCCACGTAATGCTGCACTTGTTCCGTTGAACCCAAAGAAAAAGATCATTCCCAACAAATAAATATTCAGATATGTTTTAGCCTGTGGAATGATATCTTCAGGCAATTGAGTTAATCTTAAAATACTTTCGCTAAATACAATTCCTAAAACAGTAATAATAATTGATGCAAAGAACAAATAAATATACATAGTATCAATAGTCTTTCTCACATTTTTATTATCCTTAGCACCATAATATTGAGCAACAATTATGGTTGATCCCATACCAACACCAATTATTAAAGATATTAACAGAAAAATAATAGGCATTGATGCACCAACAGCTGCCAAAGCAGTTTTGCCAACATAATTACCAACTATAATACTATTAACAACACCATATAATTGTTGAAAAACATTACCTAACAACATGGGTAATGCGAATTTAAGTATAAGTTTGCCTTCGTTGCCTACAGTAAGATCAGCCATTAAATGTATTTTAATGCAAATATAGGGAATATAATTTGTAATATTGCAATAATATATTATAAATTTGCAAATTCTAATCTAAATTTAATGTTTATGAAAAATATTTATACTTTAGGAGAAAGCTTAATTGATATTATTTTTGAATGCGATAAGGTTAAAGATGCAATTCCTGGAGGGTCTATGTTAAATACTGCTATTTCTTTAGGAAGAATGGGTTTAGATATTCATCATATTACTGAATTAGGGAATGATTCAGGTGGTAATCTTATTGAACAGTTTTTGAAGACTAATCATGTTAAGAATGATAATATTACTAAATATAAAAACCACCAAACAGCTTTAGCTTTAGCCTTTTTAGATGCTAATAACAATGCTAATTATACTTTTTACAAAAGAAACCCAAGGAAAAGGATACTTAAATGTCCTGATTTTAAAAAGGACGATATTTTATTATTTGGATCTATTTATTCAATTACAAAAGAATTGAGAGAGCCTATTTTAAACATTTTAAATGAAGCTAAAAAAGCAGGTGATATAATCGTTTACGATCCTAATATCAGAAAGAATCATCTTAAAGATTTAAAGAAATTTAAACAGTTTATAGATGAAAATATTAATTATGCTACAATTGTAAAAGCATCAGATGAAGATGTTGAGAATATTTATAGCACAAAAGATTTTAATGAGATTTATAATTTAATTAAGAAAGCTGGATGTAATAACCTTATTATTACTGAGAATAAGAATGGTGTAAATTTATTTACTCCTATAATAACTAAACATTATGATGTGCCAAAAATAAGACCTGTAAGTACAATAGGAGCAGGCGATTCGTTTAATGCAGGTATTATATTTGCAATTAATAAACTTGCTCTTGCTGATATTAATAATATTAATATTCCTTTTTGGGATAAGATTATTGAGACGGGAATTGCTTTTGCTACAGATGTTTGTTTAAGTTATGAGAATTATATTTCGGATACTATAAAAACTAATTATTAAAGTGATTATGTATTAATTCTAAAAAAGCTGCATTAATATGTTTATTACTACTTATAATTTCTTTACCGAACACATAATTATCACCACCATTAAAATCAAAATTTAAACCACCTGCCTGTTGAACGATAAAAGCACCGGCAGCCACATCCCAGGGACGTAAACCATATTCAAAGAAAGCATCAAACCTTCCACAAGCCACATAAGCCAGATCAACAGCCGCAGAACCCAATCTTCTAACTCCACTTGAGTTCATCAATAAATGCAAAAATACTTTCGTATAGTTCTCAAGCTGACTGT
The DNA here is from genome assembly GCA_903911455.1 of uncultured bacterium. Lineage (GTDB taxonomy): Bacteria > Bacteroidota > Bacteroidia > Bacteroidales > JACABE01 > JBAXLO01. Next base: position 579 of record CAIWDQ010000522.1, on the reverse strand, counting down.
AATCATAATAAGGAAAGCCCGTAGCACTTAAACTTTCGTTAATAGAATTAGTTTTTGAAACATTAATCTCAACTCCATTTAAATATGCCTTACTATCTTTCCAGGCATAAAAACATTCTTTAAGATTAATCTCATAAACAACACCCAAAACAATTGTATCATTCTCCATCAAAGCAATACTAATAGCATAAATTGGAACTCCATGTATAAAATTTGTAGTGCCATCCAATGGATCAATAACCCAGTTGTATTTCTCCCCTTTTTTATCATTAGTATTCTCTTCAGCTATAAAACCGGACTCAGGAATCAATTTAGACAACTCCTCAATTAGCATTCTTTCCGAGGTCTTATCTACGTAAGTTACAAAGTCATGCTTCCCTTTGATCTCTATATTATCAACAGTGATCTTATTAACTTCATTAAAGATAAAACCACCAACAGTTTTACATAATTCAGTGACTTTTATACATATTTCTTGATAATTCATAAACATATTTTTTATAAAGATAAACTTTAATTAAATAATAACTTCTTTACTATTTTAACTTTCATTCTTACCATGAAGCAGCAGATTAATAG
>CAIWDQ010000521.1 GCA_903911455.1 uncultured bacterium | reverse complement strand
TCTCAACAAAATAGATTCCTTGGCCAAATTGACTTACGTTTAATTTATAATCACCATCAATGTTAGTAATTTTTTGTTGTATCACCTCTCGCCCTACAGCATCTGTAATACGTAGGTTTCTTTCAATTTTTCCCGATTGTGTATCAGTAAAATGATAATTAAAGTTAACTTCTGTATTTGCTGGATTAGGTATAATTTTTAACCATGCAGTATTATTAATTATAATGCTATTATTCTGCGGTATTTGTTGCAAAGATTTATCTCCACATGGTGGTAAATTAATTGTAAGTTCGCCTATACATTTATCCTCATCACATAATATAATTACTTTTACAATAATAGGATTTGCTGTTGTTTGCAGATTAAACGTAAGTAAACTAATTCCATTCATATTAGGTAGAAATGCACTTTGAACTGTCATTAGTGGATTCCCATTTATATCAAAACAACTAATATTATATATTGGATGATTGCAAGCAGATGTATTATTATAATTAACATTTATTCCAATATCATATATATTTAAAACATTATCAATACAGGTAGCATAATCTTTACTAACATCTAAATGGCAACATTGATCATTAATAGTTAAACTCATAATATCAGAAGTTTGAGTACAAAGACTATTTCCCAATGTCCAATTATAATCACCATTACTTGTATGATCCGGTAGTAAAGGAGGTAGACCTATATTAAATGGTTGACAATATGAATTAATACCACTAGATACAATAAAGAAATTAGGAAAAATTCTATCCCATTCCCAGTTGTTAAAATTTACATTTGTTGGACCATCAACTTCTTTAGGTAAATCTTCAGGACAAAAAGTATAGCAACCTGTTGGAAAACGCCAAAAATATGTACTGGGAGCTATTGGAATTGTTATATCAGTATAATTTCTACAACTATATTGATCTGTTTCCCATACTCTATATATACCACCTGCATATACATCAATAGGTGTGCCATTCATCCCGTTGCTCCATGTGTATGCTGATAAACTATTAGGAATAAAGCTAAATTCCGATTTATATAAATTGCAATCAAGCATACTACTACTTATTGTTAGTGGTTGAGGTAAAGCATGTACTGTTACAGTATAAGGAGCAGATACAGTTGTACATCCATTTGCAGTAGTTGATAGTGTAAAACTATATATACCGGGTGCTTTGCTTAAACTAAGATTTTGTGTTGTACCACATATACCCGAAATATCATTCCATTGGTATGTAACACCAGTTTCAATGCCACTATTCCCATGCAAATTTAAAATTGCGATATTTGAGGTACTTGAAACACATATATCCTGTTTTCCTGTAATAATTGCTAAAGGTGTATTAATAAAACTAACAATTGCGGGTGCAGGGTTAACATTTAATATACAACCTTCTGCATCAGTTATTTTTACCCAATATGCACCAGAAGTTGTAACATTACTTAAAGTAACACCCGATAAACTTGATGTAGATAGCAATGGACCATAAGCTGTATTCCCTGTGTACCATTGATAATTGAAATTATAAATACTATTACAAGAATTACCTTGTCCTTGAATAACAGGGCTAATAGGCTGAATACTATTCCCTTCGCATAGCTGCTGTGTCTGAGGTAAGTACTGCATATTAGTTGAGTAACTATAGGACATTAAATTTTGAACAAAAGTAATAGTTTTAGAAGCAGAAATAGAAGTACAGCCCAATAAATCAGTAACAATTAATGTAACGTCATATGAGTGTGTACTAATACTTAAAGGAGGATATTGATAAACTTTAGCTGTATTTTGTAAATGACTACGACTTAGATCCCCGAAATCCCAATACCAATCAACAAAAGCAGAAAATGGAGTACTATTATCAGTAAAAGTTACTGCCATCTTCTCACAACTTCTGTAAGCTGCTCCGGTAGTAGAGCATGGGTCCTGAGTAGTTATTGTAAAATTAGCTTGTGGATAAACAGGGACATTAATAGTTTGTTGTCTGGTACAAGTATATCCACCTGGTATATCTGCTGTTATTACAAGTATAATTGTATGATTACCTGCAGAAATATTGTAAAAACTTGGAGAAGAAATAGGCGTTGATAAATTATTATCATACCAATCTATTGAATAAATATTATGACCATAATCAACAGCCGTCAAATCCATTAATGAAAGAATGTATCCATTCATGGAAGTATTGCATTGCAAAGACATTCTAAAGTCCGGTATAATTGGTATTTCAACAGTAACATAATTTGATTGCGTACAAATGTTAGTATTAGAACAAGGCCCTGTATTATTTGCATAATTTACACTTTCTTCAATTTTATAAATACCGGGTTTATTGAAAGTATATGTTGGAGATAGTGTTTGTGAGGAAGAGCCAAAAGCAGTAGCTCCAACAGGAGTTGCCCAACTTGAACTCCAAATATTAATATTATAAGAAGCCGAACAATTATTAGATGTAATCTGATTTCCAGCAACAGATGATGACACAATTGTAGATGCAGTTCCGTCAGAATTACATGAAATGGATGGTTGTGTCATTGTTATGCCATATTGAGTCCCTAAAGGAGTACAACTACCACCTGAAGGGCAAGGTTGGATATTAACATCAAAGACATCGGATGTTGTAGAACAGCCTGTTGCGCCATCAGTTACAACAGCATAAAAAGCTCCACCTGATGGATAAGAAGTAGTTGAAGGTGTAAATGAGCTTGAAGTACTTGGAGCGATACCACCAGGACCATACCAAACATAGCTTAGCGAACCACCGGGTGTAGCTAATGAAGTAGCTAAAGTTAAGGTGTATGAATAAGGATTACAAGCAGTTTCATTACCACTTGGTGAAAGCTTGACTATTGGTTTTGGCTTTACATTAACTTTTGCAACAATATTAGGTGTCCCTAAATTTGAGCAACCAGAAATTCCAACAATAAGCATTACTGTATAAGTACTATTTGAATTTGAATTTGATGTATAAGTATGTATAGCAGTTAATGGTGGAGAAGTTGATGGACAAATACCAGAAATATAAGAATTAGGACCATCTCCAAAATATATTGTATAATTATCACCTGGTGCAGGCCATCCTGACGGTGAACTTGTAATTGTAAAAGTTACTGGGTCTCCATCACAAACTGTTTGTGTAAAAGGAGTAGCTGTAAAAGATGGTACAGGTATAATTGAAACGCTTAATGATGTAAGTGAAGTGTTGATACCACACTTTGTTACTTTACAATATACAATACAACTTACATTACTTGAAGCATGATTCCAGGTAATATGACAAGTACTTGTGCCTTGCCCCGAACTAATACTTCCTGCACTATTATTATTTAAACTCCATTCGTAAACATCTCCTATTATACCATTTGTATTTGCTATATATTGCCCAACACCATCTCCACAAAAGGTATTAGGTCCAGTTATTATTCCACTAATAACACTATTTGTAATATTTAAAGTTATAGGAGAAGAGGCGCATGGTGGAGTAATATCATCCCATTTACGAGTAACACTAATTGATTTAGTACCTGTGCTTAACCATGTATAATTTATTGAATTTCCTTCTTGATATGTTGTAGTTCCCCCATCAATAATAGTCCAGTTATAAATAACACCTGTTAAACTACCTGTAGTACTATTAATATTATAACTATATGGTGTATTCAAACATACTATAGTCTCACCATTTATACTACTTGGTGGGCTAGGTGGATTAACTACTTCCACAAATATAGCATCAGGATCACAGAAGTTAGGATTACTTGCTTGTATTTTATAATTACCGGCAGTAGTAAAAATACCACTTAGAGTAACTGTATTTGAATTATTAGTTGATATTGTTGTAAGGGGATTATTGTTTTGGTCAGTTACATTCCATGAAGTTGTTCCTGTAACAGTATTTAAGGAAAGGGTACATGAGACTGATGAATTAGTACAATGTTTTGAAATTGGGTTTATTTCAGGCTTTAGCGTTACAACTACATTTAGTGAAGCAGTTCCACCACAAGCATTATCTGTTATTGTATTAATATAAGTACAATTTAAAGTAAATGAACCGGAAGAACTTTGAGTCGCAATTTCAATTTCATGACTATTTTCATTATAACTTTGAATAGTTGCATTACAGCCACCACTATTAGTAATAGTCCATTTAAAATTAGTTGCAGGCCATGCAGGTAGTCTATACCAATTATAATAATTAGTACAAGTAAGAGTTGGTCCAACAATAGTCCCATTTGCTTGAATAACCGGTACACTAATAGTAGTCGGCCCATAACAATTTACATAAGGGCAATTAGAGGGAGTAACAGTTACTGTCCCAAATCCAGTTGAACCTATTTGATCCCATTTTACTTTTGCAATTTGATCATTATTTGATGTACTTAACAAATGACCTCCAATAATATTCCAGACATAGCTATTGCAGGTCTGATCAACCTTATAAGAATTTATAGAATTCTCACAAACTACATTCGGACATTCTATTTTAACACCAATTTCAGGATCTACTTCTATACATTTAAAAATTGAACTTGTACAACCGCATTTGTTAGTAATAATTAAAGTTACATTGTAATTTCCCGGATTATTATATTGGTGTGAAGGATTTGGAATAAAAGCGTGTGGTGTATTATCTCCAAAATCCCAATCCCAAGTTATAATTTGATCCGAAACACTAGTTGACAAATCAGAAAACGTAACAACTTGTCCATTACAGATTATCCAACAACCATTCAAATTTGTTTGATCACAAGTAAAATCTGCAATTGGAGTTTCAATTATATTTATACATGTACTGACTGTTTTCGGTTGACACCCTAATAAATAATTTTCAGTTAAAGTAACCTGTCCTTGTCCAATTGTATTACCCCAATCAACATCAACATTATTTGCAGTTGTTGTTATTGTAGTTAATCCATTTAATGTAAATGTACCCCCTGAAACTGTCCATGTAAAAGTTGAAGTAGATTGACCATGTGAATAATAAGTTATATGTGAATTCTCACAAACATTAACACAGCCGTGTCTATCAGTCAGAATAGAATAAGAAGTGCCAAAATCGTTCAATAACTCTACTTGACATCCCACTTCATTACTAAATGTAATGTAAGGAGGTGGATAAAAATAAACACTTACACTTAAACTGGCAGAACTACCTAAATTACCGGTAACTTGAATAGTATAACCAGGAGTACTATTTGCTGTAATCCATTGTACTGTTATTTGTGTATTTGTCGGAGACATAATAGTATAACCTAATGGTGGTACTATTGGAGTTATAGTCCAAGTATATACTTCTCCCGGTAAGGTATTTGAAAGTATATAATTATCTAATCCTCCAACACACTCGGTTTGATTGCCATTTATTATAAGTGTAGCAAAACTTTTGACGGTAAAACCTATTACCAAAAAGGTAATAATAAGAATAATTTTTTTCATGGCTTAAATTTTGTTTGTTTGAAAAAAAGCATTTATAAAATATGTAATTAAGAAAAATAATGTAAAAATAAAATCTGAAAACACTTGTAATATTGTGGTTATATATACAAGCGCTAACACTCAATGAATTTATTCTTACACAAAACAAACAGTTTAAGTAGTATGAAAAAATGTAAGTAAAACTTGTTTAATTGTAGATTATTATGTAATTTTGTGTATATTATTTTAGAAATGAGCCACCATCGTAATTTAAACTTAAATAAATAGGAAGTATTTTTGAATGTGAGTAAAGTTATCATATATTTTATTTTTTAAGAGGTTTCAAAATTTCATATATTTCTTGCGTAAAAAAGATTATTACAATTATTAACTCTTAATTGCATTCAAAGGCAAAAGGTTACCAGTGAAAATGAAAATATTTTGTTAAAAAATAGTATATATCTAATTA
>CAIWDQ010000520.1 GCA_903911455.1 uncultured bacterium | reverse complement strand
TAAAATAAATCGGGTACTGGCTGAATTAGATATTGCTCTGGATGGTGAAGGGAAACAAAATACCTTCTCCATCAGATTTATTAAGAAAAACGGTGAGTCTGTTTTTATTTTCAGAGCCATCAAGACCGGGCTAAATATGAACCTTAAGAAAAATGCTATGCGTGGAGTTCTGCCGGTAGATGTAAAATTAAATGCTATATCACATATTTATCCTGTCTGGATTTGGTCAATTGTAGAGTTTAACGGACTTAGGGTTACGTTGTAACCAATTAAAAATTACGAATTACGAATTACGAAAAGGAAAAAAATGGAAGTATTATTTAATAAAGCAGGGATGCCCCTTTTTGCTTATGGTAAACAAGCAATGATAGTAACTAAGGGAACACCAACGCCAACAATTGCGACAGATACTCCTACCGAAGATCTTTCTCCTATAAATTATAATGGTAAATTCATAGTAAGATGGGGAGATCTCAATAATTATCCTGTGATTGCCGAAGGTTATATAAGACAATCAACTGTATTGAATAGTGGATTGAAGTATAAATGGATGGCTACTATTGCACAGGGAATTTATGCTGCTCAAAATACTGGTGTTGATGCTGATGGCAATGATATTTTTGTTCGCATAAATGATTTAAACCTCCAACGTAGTTTAAGAGACCGGAAAGTTTTCAATTATATGCTCGATGCCTTCAGGGATATTTTTAAGTATGGTATATGTTTCCCTGAACTGATTTTTAGTGGTGACGGACAAACCATTGATGGGATAAATATAATAAATGGCAGATTTTGCAGATTAACCAGGGATAAAGAATTTGTTGCTTTTTCTGAGAAATGGGAAGGAATGTATGCCTGCACTGCCGCTGATATTAAATATATTCCTGTACTTGATCAGTATGATCCTTATGCTGACTTAATACGATTAAGGAGAGCAGGCAGAACAAAAGGGAAAAGCTATATTTATCCATTGTTCAACAGGTTCTCAAACAATGTTGTTTATCCATTGCCTGATTGGGACACTGCAAGACAGGCAGGTTGGCTGGATATTTCGCAGGAAGTTCCGAACTTTATTAAGAATGTCTACAAAAATCAAGCTTCACTCACTTATATCATACGTATCCCTTATTCTTATTGGGATAGACAATTTCCTTTGAAGGATTATTCTGATGTTGTAGAGAGAAGAACCCTGATAACTGCAGCATTAAAAAAGATAGAAGATACACTTATTGGAAGTGATAATGCTAAGAAAACGCTTATCACTCATTTTGCTGTAAATGAATTAGGGAAAGCCGAAGAAAAGTGGGATGTTGAAGTATTGGATGATAAATTTAAGAGTGATCAGCAGCTCATCACTTCTGCAGCTGCAAACTCTGAAATATTATTTTCTATCCTTGTTAATCCTGCTGTAGTCGGAGCCATGCCTTCAGGAGGAGGACCTTACGCTTCCAATTCAGGAGGGAGTAATATCAGGGAAGCTTTTCTTGTGAATTCAGCTTTAGCCTGGGTTGACCAGCAACATATTGCTTATCCTATCGAACATATGATAAAATTTAACGGTGCTAGTGAAGATGCTGAAATAAGATTCAAGAAAACCATTTTAACAACTCTGGACACAGGTGCCGGAATTAAACAAATAAGCTAATGGCTATAGATATTGCTGAAATAAAGAAATATGCGAACGTTGGGGATGATTTTGATATAAATGTATTAACGCCTCATTTAACTTGGGCTACTAATACCTATGTTCCATATGTATTAGGGTATGATTTAACACAGGGATTAAAATATTACTTACAATCACCAGTGAATTATACAGCTCAACAGAAAGCTTATTATGATATTTTGAATACTATGCTTAATGAAATGATCATTAAGATAGCTATGTTTGACTGGATGGCGATTTCTGGTGTAAGTATTTCTGAATTAGGTTTGAAAAGAATCGAAGGAGAAATAAGCGGTATGACTCGTAAAAGTGCATTTCAGTACCAGGAGAAAAACGCAAAAGAATACTTCAGAAATAAAGGATTCAATGCAATGGATGCTGTTTTAAAATTCCTGATGGGATGTTTTACAGTACTTACAGAATTTACAACATCACCTGCATATGCTGACTTGCATGGGAGTATTATTCCTGATACATCAACTTTCAATAAATATTATGATATTGGAGGTTCTATGCTATTGTTTATGAGATTAAGTCAGTATATCAGAGAAGCAGAGTTATTTGATATTGTACCTTGTATTGGCAATGCATTTTATCAAAGGATAAAAGCCAATATTGGTACAACAGATATCATAACCCTGCTTCCTGAACTAAGAAGTGCTATAGCTTATAAAGCAATAGCAAGAGGTATAGAAGCAACCAGTATTAACATAGCTGAAGATGGAGCCAGATTGATCCTGAAGGAGTCAAATAGAGATAATATAGAAGTTAGCACAAAACCCAATTTGTCATCTCTGATTAAGTCTGCAAATGCCTCAGGAGATAATTATATTGGTTTATTTTGCAGAAACATAAGAGCAAATCAAAGTAAATATCCCGAATATATTGACAGTAGAGTAAGCCCGTTGGATATAACCAACAGAAAGTTTGTTCCCTTTTATTAAGTGAAGCATTTAAGTTTCTTTTTGGGATTGACATCAAATCATTTATGCTACAAAACAAATATTTCAAAATGTGTGTGAGTCCTAGCTAAGCAATCCACGAGTCCCGACGATTTAATTTTTATACAAAGCACTAATGTTTATTTCGGGATGGCTTGGATTGTGGGAAAGATTTTGAAATAAGTAGTTTTGAAGTAAATAATTTGCAGTCTTGATTTTTGCTTCTTTTTATCAAGAAAAAGAAGGTAAAGAAAAATAGTTGAAAATAAATTTGCATTTCGTGAAAAATTAATGTATCTTTGTAGTCGAAAAGAATAATTTTTTTTTCATTAGGAAAAGTAAGGAAAGGAAGGGAGTCGCCAAAACTAAGGGAATTGACGGCTCTTTTTATTTTATTTAAACCAAATCATAGAAGCTTTAAATGTTGTATATTTGCAAAGAAATAACAATAGTAATTTATAATCAAAGTAAACCTTATTAAATACTTGTAATTGCATAGCGAATGACTGATTTACCACAAAATAACAACTTATACGATCAAATTGCATCGTTAATTTTAGAAAGTAAACAGAATGTTTATCGAAATACAAATACTATAATACTTAAAATGTACTGGCAGATCGGTCAAGTAATTGTAGAAAATGAACAAAAGGGAGAGCAAAGGGCAGTATATGGCAAAGCAATATTAATAAATATTAGCAGAAAACTAAGTTTAGAATTTGGGAATGGTTTTGATGAAAGTAATCTTAGGAACATGCGTAACTTTTATACGGCATTTCCAATTTGGGACGCAGTGCGTCCTGAATTGAGCTGGACTCATTATAGAATTATTAGTCGTGTTGAAAATGAATCGATAAGAGTTCATTATCTTAAACATGCAATTGAAGGCAATTGGAATACAAGGACATTGCAGCGCAATATAAATAGTCAATATCTTGGTAGACTTTTACAGATACCAAACGAAGAGAATACTAAACTACATCCACAACAGTTTGTTAAAGATCCATATATATTTGAGTTTTTAGGTATTCCATTAAATAGTTCAATTAATGAAAATCAATTGGAGACTGCTTTAATAAATCATGTACAGTTATTTTTAATGGAATTGGGAAAAGGATTTGCTTTTGTGGCTAGACAACAACATATTGTAACTGATACTTCTGATTTTTTTATTGATTTAGTATTTTACAATTATTATCTTAAGTGTTTTGTGTTGATTGATCTTAAAATAAACAAACTCACTCACGAAGCAATTGGTCAAATGGATATGTATGTACGTATGTATAATGACTTGAAAAAAGCCGAAGATGACAATCCAACTATTGGTATTATACTATGTACTGAGAAGGATGAAACTATTGTAAAATATAGTGTATTGAAAGAAAACGAAATGCTGTTTGCAAGTAAATATAGATTATATTTGCCTGATGAAAACGAGTTAAAACAATTAATTGAACACGACCGCGTAAAATTTGAATTAGACCATGAATGAAATGAGAATAATTATCGTGTTGCTTTAAAAATAATCTTAAATTATTATGTTTTGTATCAAAACTGTCAGGTTTATCCTGACTATATAACTATAAAAGGTAATTAATTGAAAATAAATTTGCATTTCGTGAAACTTTGATGTATCTTTGTGCATCCATTATAATCGTATTTATTTTTATCATTGTATTTTAGAAAGAGCCGGCAAAACTAAGGATATTGACGGCTCTTTGTGTTTTTAAAGAAAATAAATTTGCAATTCATGAAAAAATTGTGTATCTTTGTATTCTAGTTTTTTCTTTTGATATATATTAAAAAGAGCCAACAAACCTAAGGAAGTTG
>CAIWDQ010000519.1 GCA_903911455.1 uncultured bacterium | reverse complement strand
TTGCGGACCATCATCAAAAGTTAAATAAATACTTTTTTCGCCCTTAGGCATTTTCCAGGCAATACTTTTATTAGTAAGTTTGCTAATTATAAATGGAGATTTTATGAAGTACAAATTCTTGTTTTTTGTTAGTAAGTTTAATATTAATAATAAGTTGCATAAATACCCTTAAAATTTGAGTTTCCAAAATTAAGAAAAATTATTAAATAATTTTTATCCTCAGGCAACCTTTTATACAAAAACTTTGTCTATCTTTGTACAAATTTTATTTACATGAATAATAGTAAGATTTATTTAAGGATAATGATCCTGTTTTTTCTATTTGTTTTGGCTGGCAAAAACTATGCGGGCAATGGTAGCGTAAGCCCCGACGTACTTAGCAAATACAAAGATTATAATACAGGACTTAAAGGTGTTGGCTTTATTGAGAATAAAGGACAGTTTTGTGATACCAAAGGAAATCCTGCTTCTAATGTATTGTTTAAGGCAACAGAGATGGGCCTTGATCTTTATATTACTAAGAAAGGGGTTACCTATGTACTTCTTCAACAAAACGAGACTAGCAGACCTACTAAAAAAGATGATGATACACCACCTGCACCCGAAAAGGTAAGCTATCAATCATTGCGTATTGATATGAATCTGGTAGGAGCTAAGATTCTTGCTTCAAATATTATTAGTGAAGACCCTTCGTTTTCGGATGGGATAAATTACTTTCTTGCACATTGCCCAAAGGGAATAATGGGAGTAAAAGCTTATCATAAAGTAACTATTAAGAATGTGTATCCGGGTATCGACTGGGTACTTTACGATAGTCCGGGTAAAGGCTTAAAGTCTGAATTTATTGTGCATCCTTATTCAAATCCAAATCAAATTAGGATGCATTGGAAAGGAGTTGAGAAACTATCTACTGACGAAAAACAAACAGTTTTAAGCATACAAACAAGAATGGGTATTTTGAAGGAAGGTGAAATTTCATCATTCAGGAAAGATGATAATTCTAACATTCCAACTACCTATAGAATTATAAAAAATACAGTTGGTTTTAATATTGCAAGCTATGACAAAAGCCGTACTTTAGTTATTGATCCACCTATGAAATTATGGTGGGCAACAACTTATGGTGGTAATAATGCAGATTATATTTATTCGACTGCTATCGATAATGCCAATAATTTATTGTGTACAGGTTTTACTCAATCAACTGACTTTCCTGTTCTCCTTGCAGCCGGAACTTATTCTCAGGCATTTTCAGGAAATAAAGATGTAATTATTTTAAAGTTTAATAACTTAGGAGTCCGTCAATGGGCAACTGTTTATGGTGGAAGTCTTGAAGATTGTGGTACATCTATTACTTCTGATGCAAATAATAATATTTATGTTGTAGGGTATACATCTTCAATAGGATTCCCTGTTCATAATTTGACAGGGGCATATAATCAAGCAACAATAACCGGAACTGCTCAGGATGGATTTATACTTAAGTTCAGACCTAATGGTGCAATAGTTTGGGCATCACTTTATGGAGGTTCAGCGTGGGATCAGGCTACATCTGTTGCCTATGATGGCAGTCATGGTATCTTTATGTCAATGAATACTTATTCTTCAAATCTAGTAATTAATAATCCTCCAGGTTCTTATACACATACTTATAATGCAGGTGGAGAAATGTTTCTATCAAAGTTTGATACTGCCACTTGTGCAGTCAATTGGAGTACCTATTACGGAGGTAATAATACAGACTATTGTCAGTCTATATGCTGTAATAATCTAGGAGACCTATTATGTGTAGGCTATACAAAATCAACAAATTTCCCTACTCTTCAACCTGCAGGGGCTTATATTAAGCTTCCTGATGCAGCCGGGTTTTTTGATGCAACAATATTGAGATTCACTAATTCTTGTAGTTTAACGTGGGCTACCTGCTTTGGTGGCACAGGTTTGATACAGGAGATGGGACAAGGCATAGGTTCAGATGCTGCAGGAAATACAATTATTGCTGGTACTACTGAAGATCCTTCTTTTCCTGTTCAAGCGTTACCAAGCGAATATTCAAAGACAACTTGTGATAGTGCTGATTTGTTTGTAGCAAAATTTAACTCAGCAAATCAAAAAACATGGAGTACTCTTTATGGAGGTTCCAAAAACGATTACTTTCCAAGTTACTTTACTCTTACCTATCCGTGCGATCACATACTTACTGTAGAACCTGCCGGATACATGTATATGAATGCTACTGCAAGGTCGCCTCTTATCCCTAAATTTCCTATAAGTCCGGCTTACGATACCATTTGTTTTAAAACTCAGGATAGTTTGCATGGAAAAACTGATATGTTGCTGGTAGGCTTTACTCCTCAAAATAAGTTAGAATGGTCAACATACCTCGGGGGTTATTCTAATGATATGGGATTTAGTATTGTTCACGATGCTAATTATAATATATTTATCTCAGGTTTTACCGAAAATCTGGTAGCAGGTTCTTATATATACACTGTTAATCCTGGGAACAATGCCTATTACGTCGTTGGTCAGGATGCATATATAGCTAAGTTTAAATATATAGATACTATCTATTTTAGTTTAGGATTAGATTCACTAATATGCCCATGGAGAACTGTACATCTTACGGCACAACCTGGGTTGCCGGCTTGGACACAATATAAATGGACTCCAAGTGGCTCTACAGCTACTAACATTACTGTTTCTACACCTGGCTACACAGTTTGTAATACATTTGATTCAACAACTTGTGTGGCACATAAAGGGGCTATTACTATTATTGATACTACAATATCAGGAATTAACCTTGGCAATGATTCTATAATTTGTCCGGGGAAAACAGCAACTTTAAAAGCACCTCCGGGGATGATTTATTATCATTGGACACCTGGGAATGTTGGTACAGCAAATTATACAGTATCTGCACCTGGTGTATATAAATGTGAAATGAGAGATTCGACAAGATGTTATTTGGGGACTATTACAGTAAAAGATACAACTTATTATTCTGATTTAGGTCAGGATTCTATCCTTTGTCCGGGTAAAGTAATTACACTTAGAGGTCAACCTAATCAAATAAGTTATACCTGGACTGAAACAAATCCTACAGGAGGACCATGGACAACAGACTCAATTCTTGTTACTTCAACTGGTGCTGGTACTTATACAATTCATTCACACGATTCATTACATTGTTACGCAGGGACCATACATGTAATTAGTGCTGTTACTCCTTTAACTATAATCGGTGATACTATTTTATGTAATGGGAAATCCCAGGTACTTACAGCTCCACCGGGTCAAATTCATTATCACTGGAGTACAAACGACTCAACTCAAACAATTACAGTTTCTACAGCAGGAACCTATACAGTAAATACAACTGATGCTACCAATTGTTATTCAGGTTCCATAAATGTAATTACAAAATCAGTAACTCCCCTTATAACTTTGGACACAATAGTATGTCAAGGTATTTATTATTATATAAAGGCTGATGATGGCTTTTTCAACTACACATGGGATAAAACAACTTCGCCTGTATATTCGCAAGTATTAACAGTTATTGTTCCCGGCACATATACTATCACAGCTGAAGATGCTGATAGTTGCTGGCATGATGGTAAGGTAACTGTTGACTTTGTAAATTGCGATCCATTGATTGCTCTTCCTAATGCCTTTACTCCTGATGGCGATGGTATAAATGATTATTTTAGTCTGGGTGCAGGTACTAATATTACATCACTCGAGATAGTAATTTACAACAGATGGGGAGAAGAGGTGTATACAAGCAATGATTTAGAATTTAAGTGGGATGGTAAATACAAAGGTAAAGATTGTCAGATGGGAGTATATGTCTGGTCGATGAAATATAAAGCTTATAATGGAATGAGTACACATATCTCAGGCAGGGTAACCATATTGAGGTAGTATTCCTTAGATTTGTTTTATATCTGTTTAGGTATTATATGTAAAGAAGTTTTTTAAACAATCATAATAATAAGAGATTATTCACGTTAGATTTTTAACAGAATAATCTCTTTTTTTATTTATTAAATATAGAGATTAATTTATTAATTAACTACATTATTATCGGTATCAATTTAAAACTATATTAATGAAGAAGAAGAAATGGTATGTTATAGGGGTTGTTGTCATTCTAATAATCGTTTTATGGTTCTTATCTGGGAAAGGGACAAAGACTAACAACTCTATAATAGTTAATGTTAAAAAAGGTAACTTTGAAGTAAAAGTAACAACTACTGGAGAATTAGAAGCCAAGAGCTCAGAAGAAATATATGGTCCTTCAGCTTTGAGAACTATTGGAATATGGCAGGTTAAGATTAGTGATATTATTCCTGATGGAACAGTAGTAGATTCAGGACAATATATTGCAGCTTTAGATAGAACCGAGATAAGTAATCGTATTAAAGATGTTCAAACAGAACTTGAGAAATTAGAATCACAATTAACCCGAACCCGACTTGATACTTCCTTAGATCTTCGTGCCTCAAGAGATGAGCTTATAAATCTTAAGTTTGCTATGGAAGAACGTCAGATTGTTCTTGATCAATCAAAATATGAACCTCCTGCCAGTATTCGACAAGCTGAGATAGATTTGCAACGAGCAGAAAGAAACTATGAACAAGCCGTTCAGAATTATAAGCTCAAACATAGTAAAGCAAAGGCAACAATGAATGAAGTAACTGCATCTTATGATCAATCAAAACGTAAGATTGAGATGTTGGAGAATGCATTAAAAGAGTTTACAGTTAAAGCTCCCAAATCAGGTATGGTAATCTATAAAAGAGATTGGGATGGACGTAAACAAGGCGTTGGAGCTACTATTAATGCATGGAATAATGTAGTTGCTACCTTACCTAATCTATCAAAGATGATAACCAAGACTTATATTAACGAAATAGATATAAGTAAAGTTAAGGTTGGTCAAAAGGTTGAGATAGGTGTTGATGCTTTCCCTGAAAAGAAATTTACCGGTAAAGTTACCGAAGTTGCTAACATAGGTGAACAAATGAGAGGTACAAATGCTAAGGTTTTTGAGGTTATGATTCTGGTTAATGAGTATGACTCTATTCTTCGTCCTGCTATGACTACTAAAAATATGATCGTTACTAACGTTATCCCTAATGTTGTATATGTTCCACTAGAAAGTGTTCAAAGCAACGATAGTATTAATTTTGTTTATAAATCAGATGGCTTTAGTACTACTAAGCAACAGGTTAAAGTTGGTATAAGCAACGAAAACGAGATTATTATTACTAAAGGCTTAAATGAAGGTGATAAAGTATTGCTTCTCCCTCCCGAAAATGCTGATAAACTCAAATTAGTAAAACTAAAATGAGTAACAAAAGTAGCCTTATACAAAGAGAAAGCGGAAGGTTTGTATATGTTTTAAATATCGCATTTGAAGCAGTACTTGCCAATAAGTTCCGTTCGTTGTTAACAGCCCTTGGAATTATCTTTGGAGTTGCTGCTGTGATTGCAATGATGGCTATTGGGAATGGGGCTAAAAAGGAAATCCTTGATCAGATTAAGTTAGTTGGGGTTAATAACATTATTATCACACCAAAGATAGAGAAAAAAGATAAGCAGGATAAAGATCAGCAATCAGGTGATTCAAAACAAGGGAATGATAAATCTAAAAAGAAATACACTCCCGGCTTAACTTTAAAAGATGCACTTAGCATTAAGCAAATCATTCCAACAGCAAAGCTAGTAAGCCCGGAAGTAAGCTTTGATTCGAAGATTATAAATAATGGTATTAGTGCCTCAGCAACATTAACAGGTGTTACGCCGGATTATTTCTCAGTATTTAATCTTAATATTATCGATGGTTTAATGTTTAATGAAGAGCAGTTGCGCGATGGCAAACAAGTATGTATAATAGGACCTGTTATCAAATCAAAACTCTTCCCTAAAGAGAATCCAATTGGTAAGTACATTAAATGTGATAACATCTGGCTCAAAGTTATAGGTGTAATAGAAAGTAAAAACGTTACTCAGTCAGCAACAGAGACTCTTGGCATCAGTGATTATAATAAGAATGTATATGCTCCCTTGCAAACGCTTTTGTTGAGATATAAGGACAGAGGTTTAATAACGGCATCTTCTTTAACTTCAGGGAATGATAATTCTGATGAATCAACTAATGTTGATCAGGATGGGCAGCCTTTAAACTTTAATCAGCTTGATAAGATAGTTGTTCAGGTGGATGAATCAACTAACCTACCTGCTACAACTGAATTACTAAAGAAAATGATGAAACGGCGACATTCGGATGTTGATGACTTTGAGATTAAGATTCCTGAATTATTATTAAAACAAGAACAAAAGACAAAGGATATATTTAATATAGTTTTAGGTGCTATTGCAAGTATATCATTACTTGTTGGTGGTATCGGAATCATGAATATAATGCTTGCTTCGGTTATGGAACGTATTAAAGAAATAGGTATTCGTCTTGCATTGGGTGCAACAAAAAGAGATGTTGTTTTCCAGTTCTTAACAGAAGCAACTATGATTAGTTTAAGTGGTGGTATTGTTGGAATAATTCTAGGTGTTGCACTTGCCAAGATCATTATGAAATTAGCTGGCATACTAACTATTATTTCTCCTTTATCAATAATAATATCCTTTTTCGTATCTACTTTAGTTGGTATTTCCTTTGGATATATGCCTGCACGTAAAGCTGCAATGCAAGATCCTGTTACTTCGTTAAGACATGAATAAAATATTAAGACGATGAGATTCATTTTTAGTTTAATACTGATACTTTCAACATGCTTTATAAATCTTAAAGCACAAAATCCTCAAAAGACTTTAACACTGGATGATGTTATTACTATTGCCAAAAAACAATCTCCTGATGGGTTGGTGGCTATTAATAAATTTAAAAGCAGCTACTGGCAATTCAGAACTTATAAAGCAAGCTTTATGCCGATGCTTAGCTTTAATGCTACTATGCCTAATATCAACAGAAGTATTTCTAAGATCACTAATCCTGACGGTAGCCAATCTTTTGTTGAAACTAAATCAACTGATTATTCAGCTAAGATGAGTTTATCAAAAACAATAGGACTTACAGGAGGTCAAATATCTATTAACTCAGGTCTTGAAAGGCTTGATGTTTTTAGTGCTACTAATACTACTTCTTATCTTTCGAATCCTGTAACTATTGGTTTTAATCAGCCATTATTCAGTTACAATTCATATAGGTGGGCTAATAAGATACAACCTTTAATGTATAATGAAGCCAAACAACAATATCTAGAAGATATTGAACTGTTATCGATGAAGGCTACTAATTTGTTCTTTGATTTGCTGGATGCTCAGATTAGAGCTCATATTGCTAAAGTTAATCAGGCTAATAATGATACATTGTATAAGATTGCTAAAGGGAGATATAACTTAGGTAAGATTGCTGAAAATGAGCTTCTGCAATTAGAATTAAGCTTACTCAATTCTAATCTGCAATTGGAGCAAACTCGTAATGAAGTAGAGGTTGCTCTCTTTAAATTAAAGTCCTTCTTAGGGATAAAGAGCAACGAAAAGATTGAACTTATAATACCTCAGCAAATAATGAATATTAAGATAGATATTGAAAAAGCTGTAGCTGAAGCACGAAACAATCGAACCGATGCTATTGCTTTTGATCGTAAACTAATAGAAGCGAGGAGTAATGTTAACCGGGCTCGGACAGAAAACAGGTTTAATGCTAACATTTATGCGTTATATGGATTAACTCAAAGTGCTAATACTTATAATGCCGTTTATAAAAGTCCTTTAGACCAGCAGCAACTATCATTAGGTTTACAGGTTCCTATTCTTGATTGGGGTTTGGCTAAAGCCAAGATTAAAGTAGCTGAATCGAATCAGGAATTGGTAAATACTCAGATAGCACAACAGAAGATAGATTTTGATCAGGAGATTATGATAAAAGCTATGCAATTTAATATGCAGTACAGTCAGTTGCTTATTTCAGCCAAAGCTGATACCATTGGGGAGAAACGTTTTCTGGTTACTAAAGAAAGATACATGATAGGCAAGTTAAATATCACAGATCTTAATATAGCAATGACTGAAAAAGACGTAGCTTCTCAGTCTTATTTATCTGCTTTGCGTTCGTTCTGGAATAACTATTTTGAGATGCGTCGTCTTACTCTTTATGACTTTATAAATAATTCTACCTTGAATGTAGATTTTGAAACTATGAAGTAAGGGGGAGAAGTGCCTTGAGTATTTGGAGTACTTAGAGTATTTGGCGATTTGATGATATTGTGATTTGGTGATTTATGATAAAAAAGAAGAGTTGTTGTCATAGTTTTGATAACGACTCTTCTTTTTTGTTATTCGTAATTGAGTCCTTATTCTTTTATAAACTTCTTAACTACGATTCCTTTGTCAGTATTTAGCTTTAAGATATAAACTCCTTTCGCGAAAGCGGAAACATCTATAGTAGTTTTCTTATTTATAGTATTACTATACAGTCTTTGTCCGAGAATATTTGTAATCTGAAACTCTTGTTTAATATTAGAGTTAGTTACTATAGTAAGAATATCTTTGGCAGGATTAGGGATTAGTTTTACTATAGGTTCTTCGTTATTATTTTCTTTAATACCGACATAAGTATAAGCAATATTATTAGATGAATCGGAAGTACATCCATTTAAAGTTACGATATCATAATATAAACCAAAAGTATTAGCAACATAAAAATATTGAGTAGCTCCGTTTATTATTCCATTCTGATCATACCATTGATTGCCGAGAAAGGCATTTGAGAATAAAGTATCATTATTCATAGTAATAGTAGGGGTTGCAGGTTTTGGAATTACAGTAACCGGATACGATAATAAGGTATCGATGCCACATGTAGAAACTCCTCCTATAGTAATGAGACCTGATTGAGAATTATTACCATAATTAACAATAATGCTGCTACTATCACTTAAGCCTGTAGCTCCATATGGCAAGCTCCAATAGTATTGTGTATAATTAGGAAGATTAGGTATTGAATAGATAACATTTTGCTGCCCCTGACAAACAGTAGTTGCACCTGCCAGATTGCCAGAACCAGTTGGCATTGGCAATGCTTCGAGCCAAACCCACGAATCAAATACTCTATCATTAGCATCAGCTATAGCTAATTTAAAATGATAAGTAGCACAAGGAACTACCGGACAACTCGCTGTTAATACTGTTGTAAGTCCATCAGCTTGCAAACTTGTTCCTCCTGCATTATTAATATAGTATTGACAATTTACACATGGTCCTGCATTAGCCGGACCATTGTTAACATTATATATACTTACAGGGGAATTAGTGCCTGGTATTAATGCTATATTATGTTTAGTGTAATTTCCTCCTGCAGGGTTAGGTCCGGTAACAAAGAATCCAAATATATCATTATAAGAAGGGACAAATTCAGGATACTCTTCTGAACCGAATACATATCTTACCTTAAAAGTATCTATCACTAACTTAAAATCAAATTCTAAAATTGCAGCATCATGTAAGGCGAATATACTCGAACCTGCAATTGCTACTAAATCCGAATCACTTAAATCAGGAGTTGTTGGAGAAACAGCTAATGAATTACTAGCTGTATTATTAGGGCCAATAGCACCTGATACTCCTCCTGTTCCTAATATTAATCCGCTTGTTATGCCTAAATTAGTAGGAGTGGTGCCGGTACTAAAAGTGCCGATATTATTCCATACTACAGGCAATCCCGAGCCATTATAAGTAACATTACTAATAATTGCTCCCGGTCCTCCAAGCATGCTTTGTATTAATTGTAATTGAGATGCAGTGATTGGAGATACTACTAATTGTGCATTTACAAAGTTAATTGTAAAGATTGTGATTAAAAGAATGAATAGCTTTTTCATAATAAGTAATTTTTAAAATAAAGACTACAAAGATACAACATAAATGAAGAAAAGTCAAGTTAAAATAACATATTTATTAATATTCTAAAAAAGGGATAGAATTAATAAAGCAATTTTCAGTCTTGTTAGAGTTAGAATAATAGCTGCAAGCAACGGCTTTGGGGTCTTTTCTTCCTTTTCTTAAAGAAAAAGATTTTCTTAAGTTGAAAAATAAATTTATCAATAAATTGGGTGAATTGATTTAGTTTAAGATTTAATAGCATCATTCCAATTTAGATTTCGGTTTTAAGGTAAGATATGCATCTAAAAGGCATGTTTATAAGACTAAAGATATTAATTGAAATGTGTTTTGATAAAATGGAACCGATGAATGGCTCAGGCGACTCGATGAACGACTCAAGCGACCCGATGAACGACTCAAGCGACCCGATGAACGACTCAAGCGACCCGATGAATGGCTCAAGCGATCCGATGAATGGCTCAAGCGATCCGATGAATGGCTCAAGCGACCCGATGAACGACTCAAGCGATCCGATGAATGGCTCAAGCGACCCGATGAATGGCTCAAGCGACCCGATGAACGACTCAAGCGATCCGATGAATGATACAGGCGTTCGGGCAATGATTAGAAATTAGATAGTTAAGAATTTTCAATAAATAAAGAAATATGAAACTTATTGATTTAATCTAAAAAAGAAGAGCCGTTATCTCACAAATGATAACGGCTCCTCTGAATTTATGCTTAGCAACATGTTTTCAATATAACCAATTGCCTTTATTCTCTTAGTCACACCCTCTCTCAGTCACTTAGTCTTCTCATCCCTTTATTAGCTTTAGAAAAACAGCCTTTTAAAGATTCAATAATAGTCCCTAATTCGTTTATTAATCCTTTATTTCTTATTAATTAATAAAATTATAAGAAAGGAATCCTGATCACAAAGCCATTCCTAATACTTTTTTCTTTGTTGAAACTGGCAACATAATCAATCCTGAATACCTTTAAGATGTTACTTAATCCAAAATTGATTTCCATATAATAATTATCAAAACTATTAGATAAAATGTGGAAACCCGCAATCTCGCGGAAACCTGTATTGCGTAGCAAAGGAATCTTATTAATGATCCAACCATCAAACTGATGTTCAAAATGAGCCTCTAGATACGATTTATTAGTGCTGTAAGTATAATAATCAAGTAATTGGAAAGCATTGGGAGAAGCGTTTTCAAAAATAGTACGGTTGCCATGGTAATGCTTATAATCCATCAGATACATCTTATTATTATTAATAAAATTGCCATAAGTAATACGGTAACTACTGCTCCCCAACAAGCCTAATCTAAAGTTATCTCTCATCGTAACCTCAATCAAATCATAATCAGCATCGCTGCCAAAGACATTTTTAATAGCTTTTTTATAATGAAAAGTAAACTCAGGATACTTAGAACCTATCACCACCTTTTGCGGCAAACGCAAATACCTTTGTTTAAACCTCAACCTTAAACTCATATTAACAGTAAACGATTGATTGGTTTCAAAAGCAGGAGCATCATTAAGAATATTCAAAGGATTATTGCTCGTATATTCCCTGTTATTCACATCAACCCATTTATAATTACTATGATTGATTAAAGGACTACGCTGAGCATATTCAACATTAAGTAAGGTATAAATGCCATTGCTTAATTCATAACTATTACTGATATTAATTGCAGATTTCTCATACAACTTCATATAATTATTTTCATTAAACAAAGTATACATCGTATTAATAAAACCTGTAATCGGCTTGGTATTATTAATCTGCAAAGGATCTTTAAACGCTAACGACATACTTACATTCCCCCTGTCTTCGCGACTATACAACAGCGTAGAATTTATATGATAACGGAATTGTTTATCCGAAAAACCATAGGTTAGCTGATGATTAATATTCAAGTTGTGTCCGCTCTCATACTTTTTATTAAAGCCCATCCCCAAATCAAGATTTAAACCCTGAACAGTATTAAAAGCGACAGAATTAAGAATTGAATTAAGTGTAAAATCAATGCTATCATACCTGTTGCGATAACTATAACCAGTAATTACATCAAATAATTTAAATTTATTAGCCTTGCGATCCATGCTATCCAGATATGCTTTGGAGTTGTGAATAACATACAAACTATCCTCATTCTTATAGTTCACCTTCTCCTCGTCAGTCAATGGAATTGGGCGATTAGTAACCCAATACATTGAATCTTTCTTGTTGGCATCTTCCTCAACCTTTATTATTTCTTTATCAAAATAATCTTTAGGATAATTTACATCAAACTTATAATTGGTATTTTGTGAATGAAAGATACCATTACCGGCAAACACTTTACCAAAGAAATTAAAGCGAAATTTAAACTGCATCTTCTGATTAAATATCATCCAGATACTATCACTGGCAGCAAAGTACTGCTGACTTATTCTTAAAGTATCAATAAAATTAATATGGGCTTCTTTGCCAATTAACAAGTCAACGCTATAAATCCTCCAGGAGTTATCAACAATATAAATATCACCACTAAACACAGGGTCGGCCTTACGTTTAGGGATAACTTTTATCTTATAAATTAAATCGTTGCCTTCAACAAAAGTACCTTCAAGGCGATACTTATAATAGAACAACGCACTTGTTGAGATAGGCGAAACAAAACCACGGCGATTACCTATAGCCGGATTAATAAGATTATTATAAAAGTTAGTTGTAAAGAAAGTATAAAAGTTAAAGCTAAAGCCTTTTGAATCGCCACTTACTTTTGACGAAACCATAACTTCCTTCATCTTATCAGGCTTCATAAAACTAATATCCGATTCAGATTCGCTCAGATAAATAATCCCTCTGATTGAATCCCTATCTTCGTCAAGCTTCTGTCCTAAAATCTTATTGGGTGCATCCGTCATACGCATCACACCTTTAGTAAAAACTCGGCACTGATACTTTTCAACTTGCTCCAGATAATATTTTCTTTTAGCAATTGCATTGCGAATAATCGGGTAAGCAGGATCTTCCTGATTGGCATTAATAACAACTTCTTTAAGATTTACATTCTCAACTTGAAGTTTAATTTTAAGATTGAGAGGTTTACTTGTGACAGTTATCTTCTCGCTGTGTTTTTTATATCCAATATATTGAAATATTAATTCGTAAGAACCTTCCTTTAATGTTAACTGAAAGTTCCCGTCAATATTAGTAGTAGTACCCAATGTAGTCCCTTTTATATAAACCCCGGCATACGCCAGAGGTTCTCCTTTTTCGTTGGTAACTTTACCGCTTACATTAGCAGCAAAACCACTAAACGAAACTAAAAGACTTATAAATAATATAAATACAATAGTAGTTCTCATAATCCATGTTTAATCTACGACGACAGTATATATTGCAAAGTTACAATTATTTTTAAACTTACTATTTAATTAATTATTGTTAAAGAAATAAGAATTCGGTTTTATTATGTTTATCTTTGTGAAAAATTAAAATAAGTAATATGAAAAAGATAGCTACTTTTATTTTTATGATAGTATTCAGTACCTGTATCTTTGCACAGATTACAGTTGCAACAACTGATTTGCCTACAAGTGCAAGTAAGATCAGATTGAGTACTGCTACAACTGTTGGAAGTATTAATTATGCTGCAACAGGCGCTAATTACAACTGGGATTTTTCAACTCTGGTTGCTACAAGTCAAACGATAGATACTTTTGTGGCTGTTACAGCTACTTCAATTTATTATTATCCTTCTTTTATTACATCGGCTAATCAGGCAGAGAAACAACCTAATGTGAATCTGGGGATAATGACATTATCAAACGAGTATAACTTTTATAAGAATGCAACTGCATCTTATGCAATGATTGGTTATGGTGCTCAGTTTAGTGTTATTCCAGTTCCAATTCCATTGAAATATGACAATCCTGATGTTATGTATAAGTTTCCTCTTAACTATAATAATACTGATTCATCAGTTTCAAAAGGAAGTGTTAGTCTTCCTACTTTAGGTTATTTTGGTGAGAAAAAGAATAGGAAGAATCTCGTTGATGGTTGGGGAACATTGACAACTCCTTATGGTACTTTCCAGGTTTTAAGGGTTAAATCGGTTATAAATGTTACTGATTCTTTGCATTTAGATACTATTATGACATTCCCTATTAATATCACCCGTGCTATTACTGAATATAAGTGGATAGCTAAGAATATTGGGTATCCTTTGTTGACTATTACCGAGACTTCAACTGCCGGACTGCCTGCCACCAAGACTTATGTTTATGTAGATTCGTTAAGGCAGTTTGCAGGTATTGAACCTATCAAAGATATTAGTAAAACTGAATTAAAATTATATCCTAATCCTGCCAAAGATCAAATTACTATTGAATATAATCTTAACACAACTGCCGAAGTTGATATCTCTGTTTATGATTTGACTGGTAAGAAAGTTAAGACATTATTAAAGAAAGAACAAAACAGAGGTTCTTACGAACTTCCTGTTAATCTATTATCTGATGGATTTAATAAAGGCATTTATTTTATTAAACTTAACGTTGATAATAATACTATTGTAAAGAAATTAGTTGTGATGTAGCGGGGGAAGTACTTAGAGTACTTAGAGTATTTAGAGTACTTGGAGTATTTAGAGTGCCTAAAGTTATAAATACAGGAGGCTTTATCTTAATTGATGAAGCCTTTTGTTTTTAGGTATAATGAAAAAACCTAACAGGTTTCTAAATCCTGTTAGGTTTAATATTTTCCTAATAGTCTAAACAGCTAAAAGCCTTTAATAACTTAAGGCACTTCTCTTACTTATGATACTCAATCAGCCCTTCCATTGGGGTTCTGATGATTTTACCAAGAGTAACTCCCCATTTAGCAGCTACTGCTTTAAGAATATCACTAAAGAAATAAGCAATAGAACCTGTAGCATTTACAGGCAGTTCTTTATAACCTGTATAGTGACTTACCTGATATTTAAAGAAACTATCAAACGAATGTGTCATTAAATTAATTACGTAAGGATGCTCAATATATTTACTCATGAAAGGTGTAAACGATGCAAGGAAACGATTAGGGAACGGCTCTTTGTAAACTGCATTTAATATCTGATCAAAGCGATAAGGATACATCTCTTCAAACATCTTTCTGATATCTGCAGGCATCTCGTTTCTTAAATAATCCGAAATAAACATCTTACCAACATATACTCCTCCACCTTCGTCGCCAAACATATAACCAACTGAAGAAACATTCTCAACAACATCTTTTCCATCATACAAACAAGAATTAGAACCCGTGCCTAAGATACAAGCAATGC
Organism: uncultured bacterium; assembly: GCA_903911455.1. Lineage (GTDB taxonomy): Bacteria > Bacteroidota > Bacteroidia > Bacteroidales > JACABE01 > JBAXLO01. The sequence goes on along the minus strand of CAIWDQ010000519.1, from coordinate 2,449 downwards.
CTTTTTGGTGTCCACATAGTGAACGTGCAGCTCCATCCAAATCATGCTCAACCTCCACTTTGGCATTGCGGAAGAATTCTTCAAGCGGATATTGTATTACCAGATTCTTTTCGGGTGTTGAACATCCGGAACCATAAAAGAACACCTTATCAATAAACTGTGCATTAACAAAAGGCAACAGATTTTTATTTAACTCTTCGGTAATTACAGCCTCATTTACAAAATAAGGATTAAACCCAATGGTTTGAAACAGCTTTGGTTCGTGGTCGTTACTTATAACACACCATTCGGTTTTGGTAGAGCCACTATCAGCAATTAGTATCATTATTTATTTTATTAAAAGTTCAATTATTTTGGGTGCAAAGATAATAATTCCGATTATTGCAGCAGCTATTGCAGTAATTAAAACTGCCGCCGCCGCATAATCCTTAATTAAACCTGCTTTCTTATCATAATCAGGAGAAATAAAATCAACAATACCTTCCAAAGCTGTATTAAAAAGCTCGGCACTAAACACAACGCCCATTACAATAATAATTACGAGCCATTCGGTGGTACTAATTGCAAGAATAAAACCGGCAATTAGCACCAGCAATGCAATTAATAGGTGAACCCTGAAGTTTTGTTGTGTTAATACAGCATGTTTGATGCCATTAAAGGCATAAACAAAACTCTTTAAGAATTTATTTGAAGGTTTATTTTCAGAATTATTCTCCATCAAAGCTTAAATAAAAGGATTATTCATCGCTTCGTGGCCAATAGAAGTTGAAGGGCCATGACCGGGTAGCACTTTATAGTTTTCGCCGAGCATAAACAGCTTAGTGATGATGTTTTTCTTTAAGATATCATAGTCTCCTGTCGGAAGATCAGTTCTACCGATGCTTTCCTGAAACAAAACATCGCCCGTAATCACAAACTCCTGCTTATGATTAACCAAACAAATACTACCATCAGCATGTCCGGGAGTGTAAAGTATCTCAATCTCCGAATTACCAAACTTCAGGATGTCTTTTTCATCAACAAAACTAACAGGCTTAGCTACTTCTTTAAGATTAAAACCATAAATACTGGCCTGAGATATTGCATTGTCAAGAAACACCTTGCCTGCTTTGTGCATAGTAATCCCTAAACCATACGTCTTTTCAACAAAAGCACTGCCCAACACATGATCAATGTGGCAATGCGTCATTAGCATCATAACAGGCTTTAAACCTTCGCTTATAATATAGTTTTTGAGTTCTTCGTCCTCATAATTTTCGTAATTGGCAGCATCTACAATTATACATTCCTTAGTTTCATCAAACAGCAAGTATGTATTTACCTGAAAAGCATTAAAAGTAAATCTCTTTATAGTGATCATATTGTTATTTTAAATCGTTTGTTATTAGTATGATTAAGAATTCTTTTTTTAGTTTGTAAAAGTAGTAAAATAATTAAGAGGAGAGGCTTAAATATTAGAATAATTATAAATAAAAAGATTACAATTATGATTAAGATGTATATATCAAAGATAAAGACATATATAAGCATATTTGACGTAAAGTGAAGCAGAGTGGACGCTGCTACACGTAGACTTAAGTCTGCTTGAAGCAAAGTCCACCTTACTTGAAGCAGACTTAAGTCTGCATGCAGTAAGCTGAACTCTGAGTGTATTAAGCTTACTGATAAGTGAACTAATTTTAAAGTTTTAATATTTATTTTGAAGTGAACTATGTTTAGATGCTAGTTGAAGTCACAAAGTGTCCATATATAATCATTATTGTCTAATAAAAGTTATTCCTTGTTCTTAAAGATATATTTACTTTTGTTTTGTTTTTTTGTTTTGGTATGATAAAAAAGAAATATATTTTTGCAATTATAATTAGAATTGTATTACCTTTGTAAAAAAAAGAACATGCCAACATTAACAATGTTTTTCGGGATAATTATTAGAATGTATTATGCTCCAAAAGAACATAATCCTCCACATATTCATGTATATTATCAAGATTATAAAGCTACAATTAATATTGTGAATTGCGAATTACTGGAGGGCGAATTACCTGCACGCCAACTTAGATTAGTATTGGCATGGATAGAAATTCATACAGAAGAGTTAATAGCTGACTGGAATTTATGTCAAAATGGCGAAAAACCTTTTACAATTGAACCACTTAAATAAGAATTAATATGTATTTAGCTGTTAAGAGTGTTAAACCTATAGATAATTATAATTTAATCCTGACTTTTGAGAATGGAGAGAAACGTCAATTCGATATGAATCCATTTTTAGATAAAGGAATATTTAAAGAACTTAGAGATCCATCAATTTTCAACTCTGTTAAAGTAAGTTTCGATACAATTCAATGGGATAATGAAGCTGATTTAGATCCCGAAATACTTTATAAACATAGCAAAAAGATTACTGAATAACCTATGATGTAAAAGTAGTTTCTTTTATTTTTACTCA
>CAIWDQ010000518.1 GCA_903911455.1 uncultured bacterium | reverse complement strand
ATATTAATTACTCTTTATCCTCTTAAAAGTTGCATTTATTAGTTGAATTTAGGAAATATAACAAACTTAAAAACCTATATTTATAATTTGTATAAAATTTAGAGGCTAGGCATTTAATTAAACTTAGTATTATAAAAATATAACAAGCTGGATTTACCATCGTTTCCTCATGGCGAAACTTTCGAGACGTGCAAGTTTGGAGACGCACAAACGATAAAAATGTCAGGTAGTTAGAAATCTGAAAAAACAAAAGCTTTCATAATTTAATTGTTGATGTTTTTGTTTATAATGATTATTGTTTATATAATCTATAATCAAACTTAATTTATTTTTATCATAAATAGAAAGAAACACATCATTCTATTGTAAAACCAAATTGAAATTAACTTCAATTCATAAAGCTAAGGTTTTGAGCATTAAAAAAATTCTACAAGTCGTAAAAAAACTTTCAAGATGGCTTAAAGTTGACTTTAAGTTATAAACGGGGTTTCAAGATGACTTAAAGTGCGCTAGAAGTAACAAAAAAACTTTCAAGATGACTTAAAGTAAACTTCAATTGACAAAAAAACTTTTATGATGACTTGAAGTGAACTTCAAGAGGCAAAAAAACTTCTGTGATGACTTAAAGTGAACTTCAAGTGGCAAAAAAAGTCCTGTGATGACTTAAAGTGATTTTCGCAGTAGTTTGAAACTTTATTTATGACTTAAAGTGCTAATTAATTGATATTATCTTTAAAATTTGGATTTAATCTAATTAAAATAATTAGCATTTTTCCTTATTTAAACTCTTAATTGGATAAATACTCAAACCTCTGGTTGCGTTTCTGTGGTTCAAAACCTGCTTCTTTAATAGCCCTTTGTATCCCGGTAGCATCAAATTGATAGTCGGCACCGGCAACTGAAACTACATTCTCTTCAATCATAATTGAACCAAAATCATTAGCCCCAGCATGCAGACAAATCTGTCCGGTTTGCTTGCCAACAGTCAACCACGACGCCTGGATATTCTTAAAATTTGGCAACATAATTCGGCTTATCGCAATCATGCGTATATATTCTTCGGCAGTTGTAGTATTAATAACACCCTGCTTACGCAAAGTAGTGTCTTTATCCTGAAAAGGCCACGGAATAAACGACATAAAACCAATAGCACCCTCAGGTTTCTCCGATTGTACTTCCCTAATCCTGACAAGATGTTCCAAACGCTCCTCAATGGTTTCTATATGCCCAAACATCATAGTAGCAGAAGTTAACAGATTAAACTTATGAGCAACCCGCATCACATTCAACCATTCGTCAACACTACATTTGTTTTTAGAAATAATACTGCGAACTCTATCAGAAAGTATTTCGGCACCAGCCCCCGGCAAACTACTTAAACCTGCATCAATAAGAGCTTTTAAAGTTTCTTCGTACGTAATATTCTCAAGCTTTGAAATATGAACAACCTCTGGCGGCCCCAATGCATGAAGCTTAAGATTAGGATAAAGCTCTTTTAATTGCTTAAATAAATCAGTGTAAAACTTTAAGCCCAAATCAGGATGCATACCACCCTGCAAAAGTAGTTGTTCGCCACCCAGAGCAATGGTTTCATCTATCTTTTGTTTGTATTCATCAATAGTTGTAATGTATGCTTTCGCAGATTTGGCCGAACAATAAAAGTTACAAAACTGACAACCCGACACACAAACATTAGTATAATTAACATTGCGGTCAATTATCCATGTCACCTTATTATCGGGATGAAGTTGCCTGCGAATTTGATCGGCAACAAACATCAAAGAAGAAAGAGAAGCATTATTAAAAAGAAAAACACCTTCGAGCAACGAAAGATGCTCATGGTTAAGGGCCTTATCTAAAAGATTATTAGTATCCATCTAAAGTTTTTTAATTAAATTAAATTAATTGATTTCAGTTAAGCAATTTTTAGTAAATTTGTAAAATATTTGGAGTCCAAAATTACAACTTAAAATGCAAACAATGATCAAAAAAATAAAAGGAAAATATCCTGTCAACGAAACAAGTATTTTCTTTCTAAGTGATGTCAAAAATATACCTGAAAATATAATTGATTCTAATGAATTAATGTATGTAAGCATTCAACATACACAACAAAAGAAAGATTGTATATGTTTAAATAAATTAAATAAATGGATCATCTTTCAATTCTTTGATAAAAAAGATACAGATTCAATTACACACGAAAGTTGCAGACGTAGTGGCGATAAACTAAGCTCGTTTCTCAACGAACAAAAGATTGAAAAAGTTACTTTAATAGATGTTGAACACTCTGGTGATTTAATTTTAGCTTTAGCTGAAGGAATGGCTTTAGGCAATTATCAGTTTATAAAATATAAATCAGATAAGGCTGACAAACAGAATTCTTTAAAAGAAATAAATATATCTTCTAAAGTTGATGATACTGCAATTCTACATTTAAACATTCAAATAGAAGCAGTTTATAAATGTAGAGATTTAGTAAATGAACCTGTTGCTTATTTAAATGCTGAGAAACTTTCGGAACTTATCACCGAAATGGCCGAAGAAACAGGCATGAAAGTTGAAGTATTCAACAAGACTAAGATTGAAGCATTAAAGATGGGTGGTTTACTTGCCGTAAACAAAGGCAGCATTGACCCTCCAACTTTCTCTATCTTAGAATGGAAACCAAAAGGACATACAAATAAGAAACCATATGTTTTTGTTGGCAAAGGAGTAGTATTTGATTCAGGTGGTGTTAATATTAAACCAGGTAGCAGCATGGAAGATATGAAGTGCGATATGGGTGGAGCTGCTGCAGTTGCTACTGCAATGTATGCTATTGCTAAAGCAAAACTTAATGTTCATGTAATAGGCTTAATGCCTGCCACAGATAATCGTCCAGATGGTAATTCGTATGTTCCGGGAGATGTAATAACAATGTATACCGGCAAAACAGTTGAAGTTTTAAATACTGATGCAGAAGGCAGAATGATACTTGCAGATGCATTAGGATATGCTTCAAAATATAAACCGGAATTGGTTATTGATCTGGCAACTTTAACAGGTGCTGCCAGCAAAGCTATAGGAATTTATGGAATTGTTGCAATGCATAACGATGCTGAGAAGGAATTTGGAGAACTAAAAGATAGTGGGGCAAATGTATACGAACGTTTAGCAGAGTTTCCTTTCTGGGAAGAATATGAAGAACTTATCAAGTCGGATGTTGCTGATATAAAGAATATAGGTGGTCCAGATGCAGGTATGATAACAGCAGGTAAGTTTCTGGCAAACTTCACAGATTATCCATATATTCATCTAGATATTGCAGGTCCTGTTTTCATTGGGAAAAAAGATAGTTATAGAGGCAAAGCAGCAACAGGTGTTGGTGTCAGATTATTATTTAACTTTGTCAAGCAAAAAACTAACAAGAAATAATTATACAAAATACTTAAATAGAAGTTTATGTCAAAACTTAACGATAAAGATTTTAGGGTTAAACTAGGAGTTTCTCATGGAGATATTAATGGTATAAGTTACGAGATCATCATAAAAACATTTATGGATACACGTATCTTAGAAATGTGTACACCTATAGTTTACGGTTCTTCAAAGGTTGCTTCTTATCATAGGAAAATCTTAAATATTAATGATTTTAGTTTTAATCAGGTTAGAGTTGCTGAACAAGCAAACCCTAAACGTCCTAATATAGTTAATATTAATAATGATGAAATAAAGATTGATCTCGGAATGTCAACTGACATTGCTGGCGAAATGGCTGTTTTATCTTTAGATATGGCTACTGAAGATCTTAAAAAAGGAATTATAGATGTTCTAGTCACAGCACCAATAAATAAGTTTAATATACAATCATCTAAGTTTTCATTCCCCGGGCATACTGAATATTTAGCAACAAGATTTAATGCTAAAGATTATTTGATGCTTATGATAAGTGATGACATAAGGATAGGTGTTGTAACAGGACATGTGCCACTCAAAGATGTTTCATCATTATTAACTCCTGAACTCATACTTAGTAAACTCAGGGTAATGAACAAATCTCTTATTCAGGATTTCGCAATTCCAAAACCTAGGATTGCAGTATTAGGATTAAATCCACATGCAGGTGATGGAGGAGTATTAGGCAATGAAGAGCAAAACATAATTGAGCCAACAGTTAGAAAAGCAATGGACGAAAACATATTAGCCTTTGGTCCTTACCCTGCTGATGGTTTCTTTGGTTCTGAAAATCTTAATAAGTTTGATGGGATATTAGCAATGTATCACGACCAAGGAATGGTTCCTTTTAAATTAATGTCGTTTAAAGAAGGTGTTAATTATACAGCAGGCTTACCTTATGTAAGAACTTCTCCAGCCCATGGAACTGCATATGACATTACAGGAAAAGATATTGCTTCATGCGATTCATTCCGTCATGCTATTTATTTAGCTTGTGATATATACAAGAATAGAATAATGCATGAAGAGATGCTGGCAAATCCTCTTAAGATAAGTTCAAAAGGAGAAAGAGATATATAATCTGATAACTATTCTAAGAAATTCCTTATGCAAAAAGATTACTTATTAAATGATATTGCCAAAATTGTAAAAGGTGAGCTATCAGGCAATACAGAAATAGTAGGTAATATAATCCATTTACTTATTGATAGTCGTAAGATAAGTTCGGTAGAGAACTGTTTATTTTTTGCTTTAGTTAGTAAAAAGAATGATGGACATAAGTTTATCAACGAACTATACAAGAAAGGTATTCGTGGATTTGTAGTTTCCAGATTACCTGAGGAAATATCAGACCATCCTGAAGCAGGATTTATTCTTGTAAAAGATACTCAAAGAGTATTACAACAACTAGGCACTTTTCATCGCAAACGATTTGATATTCCTGTAATAGGTATCACCGGAAGCAATGGAAAAACTATTGTTAAGGAATGGTTGTATCAACTGATGTATGAAGACAAAAAGATAGTAAAGAATCCTAAAAGTTATAACTCTCAAATAGGTGTCCCTCTTTCTGTCTGGCAAATGAATTCAGACCATGAACTTGCGATATTTGAAGCAGGTATATCAGAACCTGAAGAAATGGATAAGTTGCAAAACATAATTCTTCCTACAATTGGTATTTTCACAAACATTGGGCAAGCTCATGATGAGAACTTTGTTCATCGTGATCAAAAGATAGCTGAGAAACTTAAGTTATTTACTAAAGTAGAAACATTAATCTATTGTTCGGATTATCTAGAGATAAAAGAACGTATCTTAAAGTCTGAAATAATAAGAAATATCCCTCAATTTACCTGGAGTAGAAAGAACTCAGGAAGTCTAATCATTAAATCAACAAATAAAGGGAATAAACGTACTGTTATCTTAGCTCTATATAAAGAGAATGAAATTAGTATAGAAATACCTTTTATAGATGACGCTTCAATAGAAAATGCAATTCATTGTTGGGCTACACTTCTTTTCTTTAATTATGATAATTCTATTATTGCAGAAAGGATGAAACACCTTCAGCCAGTGGCAATGAGATTGGAAATGAAAGAAGGGATTAATGGTTGTTCTATTATTAATGACAGTTATAGTTCTGATATAAATTCATTAAGTATAGCTATTGATTTCCTTAATCAACAGAAACAACATATTAAGAAAACAGTAATTCTATCAGATATTTTACAAAGTGGACGTGAAGACGATGATCTATATAGTGAGATAGCTGAACTATTATTAAAGAAAGGCATTACTAAAGTAATTGGCATCGGCAATACTATCGGTAAACAGAAAGAAAAGTTTAAAATTGATAAAGAGTTTTATCCAACTACTGATAGTTTCTTAAGTGATTTTATTATATCAGATTTTAATAATGAAACTATCCTTTTAAAGGGTGCTCGTATATTTAAGTTTGAGAAGATAAGCAAAATACTTCAGCAAAAGGCACATGAAACAGTTCTTGAAATTAATCTTAATGCTATTGTTCACAACCTAAATTATTATAAGTTGAGATTAAAACCAGAGACTAAGATAATGGCAATGGTAAAAGCTTTCTCTTATGGAAGTGGTAGCTTTGAGATTGCAAGTACTCTTCAGTTTCATAAAGCAGATTATTTGGCTGTAGCTTATTCTGATGAAGGTGTTGAGTTAAGAAAAGCAGGAATTACTTTACCTATAATGGTGATGAATCCTGACGAACAAAGTTTTGACGCATTACTCAAATATAATCTGGAACCTGAAATATATAGTTTAAGAATACTGAATGTACTTGAAGAACATCTCTTAAATCACATAAAAAAAGATAAATCTCAGGTTGTTAATATTCATCTAAAGATTGATACCGGTATGCATCGTTTGGGTTTTGAAAGACATGATATAGATTTTCTTTTGGATAAAATCAAAAACAATAACCATATCTGTGTCAAAACAATTTTCACTCATTTAGCTGGTGCTGATGAACCTGAACTGGATTACTTTACTCATCAACAGATATATACTTTTAAAGAGATAAGTGATATTATTATATCAAAGATTGAGTATCCAATTATGCGACATATCCTCAACTCCGCCGGCATTATTCGCTTCCCGGAAGCTCAATTTGACATGGTTAGACTTGGAATTGGAATGTATGGTATTGCTTCAGGTAGTGAGCAAAACGAATTACAGAACGTAAGTACATTGAGAACTATTATCTCTCAGATAAAACATATTCCTGCTAATGATTCAGTTGGTTATGGAAGAAAATGGTATGCTGATAAAAATAAAACTATTGCAATAATACCAATAGGTTATGCTGATGGATTAAATCGTAAGTTAAGCAATGGCAAAGGTAAAGTTATGATAAATGACAAACTTGTCCCAATTATTGGAAATGTATGTATGGACATGTGCATGCTTGATATTACTGATATAGAAGCTCAGGAAAATGATGAAGTAATTATATTTAGTGATGATTATCCCGTTACCAATATCGCAAATGAGCTTGAAACCATTCCTTATGAAATCCTTACAGGAATATCGCAAAGAGTTAAAAGAATATACTTTCAAGAATAAAAACTAATTAATATGGAACCAAAAACATTATCTATCCTTATTCCTGCTTATAACGAAGCTAGAACAATTCATCTTATTTTAGATAAAGTTTTAGCTGTTGAACTTATAAGCAACATTAAAAAAGAAATCATCATAATTAATGATTGCTCTAAGGACAATACTAAAGAGAAGATTGAAGAATATATTAATGCTCATTCTGAAATTGATATCAGATTGTTTAACCAAAGTATTAACCATGGAAAAGGTGCTGCAATACATAAAGGAATAGAACTTGCAACTGGTGATTATATTATTGTTCAGGATGCTGACCTGGAATATGATCCTGCAGAATATAATGTTCTTTTAAAACCTATTATTGATGATTTTGCAGATGTAGTTTATGGTTCTAGATTTATGGGTGGAAAACCTCATCGTATATTATTCTTCTGGCATACTATCGGTAATCGCTTCCTTACTTTTCTTTCAAACATGCTTACTAATCTTAACTTAACTGATATGGAAACATGTTATAAGCTTTTCCGTTCTGAGTTTATTAAGCAGATATATTTTAAAGAAAATCGTTTTGGGTTTGAACCGGAAGTTACTGCAAAGATATCTCGTTTCCCTCTTATTCGTATATATGAAGTTGGTATTTCATATTATGGAAGAACATATGAAGAAGGTAAAAAGATAGGAGCAAAAGATGGCTTCCGAGCTATTTGGTCAATCCTTAAATATAATATACTGGATAGAAAGTTCAGAAAGATGTAAGTTGAACAAGATGGATCAATCAATAAAAAGAATTAAAGATGTTTCAGATAGTTTAGTTGATTTAATTATTTCTATTCTTGAGAATAGATTTTTCTTTTTATTTATCGTCGTCATTAATCTTTATCCAATAATTTCTAATAGTTTTTTCGCAACTTTAGATGGAGCATCTCACTTATATAATGCTAAAATTATTGATGAATTAATAAATAATCAAACATCTTTAAGTAATTCATTTTTTAAATTTAATTCATATATAGTTCCAAATTGTATTAGCCACTACATTATATTATTCTTCTTAAAATTCATGCCACTTTGGGCATTAGAGAAATCATTACTTATAGTGTATCTTATATCATTACCCATTGCTTTCAGATACTTTTCATCAAGTTTAAACACAAACAAAATATATTCGTACTTTGTATTACCTTTTACTTTTTCATTTTTCTTTTTCTTAGGATTTTTTAATTTCATTATTGGATTAAGTATCTTCTTTGGAGGATTAGGATACTTTTACAAAAATCTAAATAAAAATAGTTTCACAAAATACTTAACCCTATTTATATTTTCGTTTCTAATTTATTTATCTAATCCTTTTTTATTAGTTATCTGGATGGTTTCATTATACATTCTTTTATTATATAATACAATTCAGGCTTATTTAATCAACAAAGCTTTAAGTTATAATAGTAATATAAAACATATAATTTTTACTTCCATCTCACTACTACCAGTTATAATTCTTAGTTTACATTATTTATTGATTCAAGCTCCAACTGTTTTATTACGAAATCATTTTTTTGAATTAATTAAATGGATAGCTAAGATAAGGGTTTTAATATCTCTTAATGAAAATTATGAGTACAGATTTACTTATTACTTATTCTTTGTATTTATTGTTTTTGGGCTATCTATAATTTTTAATTTCATTAACAAGAAGAATAGAAAAGAAACATTTTTTTCGTTTAAAAAGAGTATTCCAATCATAATTATAAGCTCAATACTTCTTTTCCTATATTTCTTTCTTCCAGATCAAATGGCGCAAGGAGCTTATGTTTCATCTCGTATTATTTTAATGTTCTTCTTTTTTATAATTGTTTTCTTTTCTTTTTTTAAAGTAAATAAATACATACTTATTTCAACTTTAATACTTATGTTTTGTATTCATTTTAAGTTAATGGATTATCATACTAAAGTGATGAAACCTTTAAATAAATGTGCTGAAGAGATTTTTGAATGCAATAAAATTATAAAGGACAACTCTACAGTATTATGTGTTAATAAAACAGGCAACTGGATGCAGGATCATCTTTCTAATTACGCTGGTTTCGGGAAAGGTGTAATTTTAAGTGATAATTATGAAGCGTATATGGGTAACTTCCCTATTTTGTGGAAAGAAAACTCTTTTAAAAAGTATAAATTTTTCCTTGAAACTTCTAACGACAACCTAAAGCCTTCTATAATCAATTTAAATAATTTCATACAATCTAATTCTGATTACATCCTTATCTATGGTGTATATCCTTTAAATAGTTCAGGTTTAGAATCTGAAATAAGTAAAGTATTAGAATTTGATTATAATCTGGAATACAAATCATCCAATGGGTTTGTTAAATTATATAAATTAAGAAAGTACTCAAACTAATTTTATTAAAATGAAGAAATGGCTTTACAATAATGTTTCCACTCTCTTTATAGTTATACTATTATTTTTGCTATTTGCTGCTTTTACTATTTTGTCATACTTATCTGATGGTTCGTATATTGGAGGTGATACTTACGTTAGATACACTTTAGCAAGATATGCATTTCAGTATCCTATTAACTTTTTTAATCATTGGGGCAAACCAATTTATATTGCAGTAGCCTCACCTTTTGCGCAGTTTGGATATAATGGATTTAAATTATTTAATATCTGTACAGGGATATTAACTGCTTTATTTTCTTATTTAATATGTAAGAAACTTAAGTTTGAAAACTCATGGCTTGTTATGCTTTTTGTTTGCTTCTCCCCTGTTTATTACATGTTGATGTTTACAGGTATGACAGAGATCTTCTTTAGCTTTATTATTATTCTTTCAATTTATTTTATAGTAAACAACAAGTATATTGTATCGGCAATAATACTTTCATTTTTACCTATTATCAGGAACGAAGGCATTGCTATATGGGTGTTATTTATTTTTCTTTATTCAATAAGAAAACAATATAAATCAATTCCATTTTTATTATCAGCCTTTATAATATATAGCATTTGTGGTTTATTTTACTATCATGATTTCTGGTGGCTTATTAATCAGAATCCTTACAAACCAGGAGGGAATTCAATATATGGACATGGCGAGTGGAATTTCTATTTTACGAATCTTAGAATAACAATTGGATCCCCTTTAAAAATCTTATTTATAATTGGATTTATTTCATTCATATATATTTTAGTCTTTAAAAACAAGATTAAAACTAATCTTATTGATAATAATATTCAAATCATACTACTTATAATAAGTATTATCGCTACTTACTTTTCATTACATAGCATATTATGGTGGAAAGGCTGGATGTCAGTTTATGGTGACACTAGATTTATGGCTGCAATAACTCCTTTAGCTGCAATAATTAGTTTATATGGTTTTAATTTCATTATACGTTATTTTAGTATTCATAAAATAATAATATATTTTATTTCAGTATTATTTGTAGTCTTCTTAATACGTAATACTAAAAACATATACCCAATGCCAGTTCATCTGATAGGCACTGATGTTGTTGTAAAAGATGCAGCTAAATGGATTAAGAATAATAATCTTGATACAAATAAGATCTTTTATTGGGATCCATTCTTCCCAATTGTATTAGATATTAATCCCTATTATAACGTTAAAGTTGAATGCTTTGTTAAGAATCTAAGCAATCCTGAAATTGGGACTAATAAAGGGGATCTTATACTTTGGGATGCACATTATTCGCCTAATGAAGGCAATTTACCTTTAGTTAATTTATCAAATAATAAAAACTTTACTATTTTGAAAGTGTTTAAACCCGAAAAATCTTTTACGATACTAGGAGGTTATAATTATGAGATTTATATCTTTCAAAGAAATTAATTTATGAAGTTTTCAATTAATAACATAAAGCTATTATCAAATTCTAAAAAGATAGTAATTATCTTAGCAAGCATAGTGTTTGTTTATTTAAACATTGTAAGACCTTGGAAACCTACAAGTATTATTTCGTCCGATACCAGATGCTATTACGGATATATTCCTGCTACTTTGATTTATCATGACCCTTCGTTAAAGTTTATTGATATTAAACCTGATGCGTATTGGGATAAATTCTTTTATCAAACTACCCCAAATGGTGGTAAGATAATGAAGATGACTATGGGTTTGTCATTCCTTTATGTCCCATTTTACTATCTCGGACATATTTACACTTTAATATTTGGCAGTCTTGGAAACTTTAAAGCTGATGGATTTTCATTACCTTATCAGGTAGCTTTGTGTTTTGGAAGCATCTTTTATTTATTTATCGGATTGCTTTATCTCCGAAAGGTATTGCTTAATTATTTCACGGAAGTGGTAACGTCTTTAACATTAATTTTGATTGTACTTGCGACTAATCTATGGAATTATACTACCAATGAGCCTACAATGTCGCACTCCTATAACTTTGCTTTGTTTTCTGTTTTCCTTTATCTTACCATTAAATTCTTTAAGAAACCTGATTTAAAAACAAGTATAACTTATGGATTAGTTACAGGTTTAATTTCTTTGATCCGACCATCTAACTCTATTATAATACTTATACCTTTGATGTATAATGTTTATAATATAGAAACTTTAAAAGCCAAGTTCTTATTTATAAAAGAAAACATAAAATACCTGCTTATAATAATAATATGTATACTATTAATATGGACTCCTCAAATCGTATATTGGAAAATGATTACAGGGCAGTATTTTTATTATTCATATAATAATGAAGGTTTCTTTTTTAAACACCCTCACATCATAAAAGGGTTATTCAGTTATCGCAAAGGATGGTTCGTTTACACTCCTTTAGCTTTGTTTTTTGTATGGGGAATGTTTTATGCTAAAAAATACATCAAAGACTTTTACATTGCAATTTTAGTGTTCATGCCTGTAAATATCTACATTATCTTTTCGTGGTGGTGTTGGTGGTATGGCGGTAGTTTCGGTATGCGTACCTTAGTTGAATCTTATGCAATACTATCATTACCACTGGCTGCTTTTATAACTGTAATTATAAAGAGTAAGTATTGGATAGTAAAAATAAGTATAACAATAGTATTCATCTTCATTACTTATTTAAACCAGTTTCAGAGTTTGCAATACCGCAAAGCTATGATGCACTGGGATAGTATGTCTAAAGCTCAATACTGGGAAATATTTTTACATTACAGATATGCTCGTGAATTAGATAAGTTATTAGAAGTGCCCGATGTTGAGGGTGCTATGAAAGGACATGAGAAAGAATAAATCCATTCCCTATTTCTTTTCATAATAGTCAACTTGCACATCATCAATGTAGAAAGTTTCGTTACCTTTATGCTCAAAAAATACTCTTAGTTTGTCTGATTTGGTTCTGATTTCGGGTGTAAGATATTCAAAAGTAATCTTATTCCATTTGTTAAGCTCAAGATTCATCTTATCCGAATTAAATGTATTATACTTATAATTACTGTTATTATACACAAAACAAACGGTAAGATTAAACGGATTTTTAACAACATCCATTGTTGGATACACATATGCCGTAACTATTATCCATAGGTGATCTTTCTTTGTCATATCCTTATAAGGACACTCAATAAAAGGCGAATATGTTGTTGTGCTATCCATTTTAAATGAATAATGTCCTGAATTAGCTACTGTAGCGTCTTTCTTAGTTGTATTTTCATAATCTATTTTAGTTAGAAAATGATAGGTATAATCTTCTTTGTTAGCCAAATGTTCGGGTCCACCAAAACCACGATCAATTAACAAAAGCTTTTTATCACTTGGTTTTGAATGTAATTTCCCAAATACAGCAAAGTAATACTCTTTAGTCATCCTGTCAATTTCGAATGTACCATAATGATACTGCATTGTTTGGAATATATTTAATAAAAGCAACAAGGCTATTAATGTATAACCGGCAAACTTAAAGGTACTCTTTTTAGCACTAAGCCATGTTAAAAAATATCCAAAACATATTGCCATAATTGGATATGAAGGAATCAATGCTCTTTGGCTGTAACAGGCTGCATACCACCAGCACGACCAACTTGAAACTACATAAAGATTAATTAAAAAATAAACAAACAAAGCATAGAATATCGTAACATTTCTTTTATATGTAAAATAAAAACCAATGATAGCCAGACCCATTATAGGTGTGTATAACAACCAGCCTTTTCTAAAACTAAAAAGAACTTCTAAAATATAAGGATGAAGAAATTCAAAGCCTTCGCCGGGATTACCACCATATCCATTATAATAAAAAGTGCCGTTATATATTTTCCAGTATATTACCTGAAACAAACCTATTGTTGTTAAGGTTATTGCAAAAATAATTATCTGCTTTTTTAATTGAAGCATTAACTTAATTTTATCAATTAAAGTTGCTTTGCTGCTCACTCCCCATAACAATGGGATTAATAGACAAACAATCTCTGATGGGCGACTTAATATGCTTAAACCACAAGCTATTGCTAATAAGATTATGTGTTTTGTTTTATGAGATTTGTGCCATTGTATGGTGAGCCATAATATTACTGAGTAAGTAAAGAATAAATAATTATGAGAGTTTGCATTTTGTCCGTATAAGGTAATATGTACTATATAGTTAGTAGCTAAAACTATTACTAACAAAGTAATGATTGTAACCCTTTCGGTAAAGAAATTCCTTAACACTTTAGCTAATATTATAATTGCTAATATTGAATAGATTACACCTCCTGCTAATATTGAATATTGATAAGGAATTGAGAAGCCATCAGCTGGATAATTAGACAATAAGGCCCAAATATGTCCGATAAAAAAGAAGGGTGCATAAAAGATGGACAAGCCCATTGTATATTTCATTACATAAATTCCTTCGTTGGTAAGTCTACCCTGATAAAAACAACTCGTACTATGATATTTATCTAAAATAGAATTGATGGTATCAAAGTGTTTTATTCCCAGATCATGATAAATAAACTTAAGAGGCAGATAGAGGTAATAACCAAACACATCCCAGCAAAGTATATTATTAGGATAAAATATTATGTTGTTGATAATAATAAAAAGTATTATACCTATTAATGTTATCTTAAGTTTATAGTCTTTCATTCTTTTATTGATTAAAACATAATTTTACTGGAATGAATTAGAATAATTAGATTCTCTATTCAACTAAATCCATTTGCCAATTGCCATTTGTAGGCAAAAATAATACTAAAAACCCAATCATAGATAGTTGAAATTTAATTTTCCATGTACCTTTAATTGATTTCCTATCATTAGTAAATGTTCCTTCATAATAAATTGGAGAATGTTTTTCATTAAAAGTTTTTAATTCCCCATTTTTAGTTAAAGCACTTTTTATAGGCATTCTTTTAATAAATTTAATTTTATCCCCATT
>CAIWDQ010000517.1 GCA_903911455.1 uncultured bacterium | reverse complement strand
CGGTGACCGATGACATTAGGGTCACCGAGCGAAGCCGGGGTGTTTTTGTTTTACCAAGCATCATATTGTTTTTTAGTTGTTGTTTCTTTCATTTTGTTATTAAAAAAATTGCTTTCAGGGAAATTATTATAATGCAATCTGATCATTTTTTCTAATTTTAATATATTTCCCTCATTTTAGATTTAAATTCATGATAATTGTTTGAAATATTAATTAACCAAGATTCAATTTTATTTCTTATTTCAAATCTATCAATGGATTTTATAGTGTCAATTTCGTGAGTTTCTGTCTTTGTAGTAAATTTTAGTTTTGCTAGATAATAACCTTTCAAATAACTTAGATCAATATCAAAACAATCAACTTTTGGTGTCTCAAATTCACTATCCTTAAAAATATTTTCTTGAATCCATAAAACATCTTCAGTAAATCCTTCATCCCAGTTGACAATATTGCCATTATCATCAACAATAGCATCTATATCATAAAACTTGTTGTCACTAATTGTCCATCCATGTGGTATTTGTAATCTCATTAAATCTGCCATATCATTTAATTAATTCTGTCTACTATCCAAATATTAGTATATACCTAATGTTCCTTTCTTGCTTCCTGCATATGTGTTTAAAACTCCACTCCAAAGCCGCATATTATTTTAACGCAAAGATAATAATAAATATTACATCTCAGTATAATAATAAAAAAAAACCGCTACCAAATTAATGATAACGGTTCTTAAATGTTTTAGATTGCTTCGCTTTGCTCGCAATGACGGCACGCGTATAATTGGCTTTCGTGCCTTTCATTCATAATTCATAATTCATAATTCATAATTATTCTTTACTTCCTTGGTTTTACTGTTATTTTGATTTCGCCTTCGGCTGTTGGAATATCCGACTTTACATTGAAATACTGTGCTCCTTCGGGTCCTAATTGTGGTACATCAAAAGTATCTGAAGAAAATTCTGCAATATATTTGGCATAATCTGCTTTTAAACCAGGCACTGTTACCGATAGCCATACCCAAATTCCGAAAGGGTTTTTAGAGTTATCAACTACAACTACTCCATGAGGCACATAATTACCATCAATAGATGTGCTTATATTACCTGCTGTAATAGGAACAGGATACTGATTCTTTAAGAAACGAGCTGGATTAAAGGCATCTCTTTTTAGTTTATTGGTATCATATAAAGTTAATAGAGGACGCAAGTCGTCAGAATACAACTTAAAGGTTTCGCCAAAGTTTTTGCGCATAGCCGAAAATGCTTGTTCTCTTATGGTGGTTTCGTCTAAGGTAGCACCTTTTACACTCATTTTTTCGGAGCCTTTGGTTGATAATTTTGTACCTAAATCGTGTACCCAGGCAGTAGCATCAGTTATTGCATTAGGTATCAAAGGTCGGGTAGCCATACGCTCCAGCATACTATTTAAAATCTCCATTTTTTCTTCCTGAGTTCCTACCCTAAAAACCATTCTGTCGGTAAAGTACAGAAATTTACGAGTAATTTCGTCGCCAGGGTAAGCAATTATGGTTTCTGCATCCCAAAGGTTTAATTTTGAAGGTAATTCTTTCCATTTGTTGTCAAACAAACTTACATCAACAGTTACCATTCCTTGTTTTGTTTTTTTGCCCGAAACCAAGGCTCTTAAATTTGCTAAATGAGGATTGATGAGTGCTATAAACGGAAGATAAGCAGCAGGTATAGGGTCTTTGCTTAATCTTAATACATAATCCACCAAAAACTCAACTACTCTTTTGGTGGGTGTTTTTTTATTGTTAAATAATGATACTACTATATGAAATAGTATTTTTCTTTGTTCTGCATTTAATTCGTGCATTTTTTATAATTTTTTAGGTAATAAAATTTCAACGACATTTTGGTGAAAATGCCTAAAAAGTTTAAAGAAATAAAAATTGGGAATCATAAAAGCTTAAGCTAAATTTTAGCTTCGCTTAAAAAGTACAGACAAGAAGAAACTTTGATGACTTAATATGATGTTCATGTTTGATATTATATATCCGATATTTAAATTTATCAGACTGCAAAAGTACAAATAATAAATGAGAGTATCTGACTTTACAAACTAAGAAAATTCAGATGGGGTGTTATTAACATAAAATTAACAATATAAATTGAGAATTAGAAAATTTGAACTATAATACTTTAAAATGACACTTTTTTTATTTGATAAACTTAAATATATAATTGTGTTTTGTCCGAGGTACGGACACGAGTAAAAAACGTTTGAGAGACGTGTCCGCGCCACGGACAAGAGGAAAAAACGTTTGAGAGACGTGTCCGAGCTACGGACACGAGGAAAAAACGTTTGAGAGACGTGTCCGCGCCACGGACAAGAGAAAAAAACGTTTGAGAGACGTGTCCGCGCCACGGACAAGAGAAAAAAACGTTTGAGAGACGTGTCCG
>CAIWDQ010000516.1 GCA_903911455.1 uncultured bacterium | reverse complement strand
CCTATTAAATACTATTAAATGAAATTTGAAATAGATAAACAGACTGTTACAGACTTGGAGTTATTTGAAAAGAATAAAGATGAGAAATCAATCTTCTCTTTTTTTGATTATACTAAGTCAATAGGTGGTCAAAAGCGTTTGGATTTTATGTTCTCAAGGCCTTCAATTGACAGAAGTTTGCTAGAGAACCGTATAGATAGCATCAAACATTTTCAGCATAATGATCATGGTTTTGAGATTAATAAAGAAAGTCTATATTTTATAGAGCATTATCTGAATCAGCAAAATGCACCTAAGAAATTCTCTTTTTCTAATTCTTTTTTAAAAGCTATTTTTTATAAAATTAAACCTCAAAACGAATATTATATTATTACCCGTGGAATAAAGTTTCTGCTTGTTTTGCTAAAGGATTTGTATGCTTACGCTGACACAATAAATCAGGACGAAGTTCCTGAAAACATATATCATTACAAACTTTTGATTGAAGACATTATTGAAAATACTCCTCTAAAAACTGTATTGGAATATAAAGACAGAACAAAATTTTATCCAAATGAGTACGGTAAACTCGATCATTGCTTTCGCAAAGTAGAGATTAATGATATACGTGAGTTATTGGAGATAGTGTATGATATTGATGCACTTAAAGCTGTTGCAATTGCTGCAAATAAACATGGATTTAATTTGCCTGAGTTTACTTCGGAAGCTAATTGTTATCAGGTAAAAGGTTTGTTTCATCCATTTGTGGAAAATGCTGTTACTAATGATTTTGAAGTTGCTGACAGCAAAAACATTTGTTTCCTGACTGGTCCAAATATGGCAGGAAAATCTACTTTCCTTAAAGCAATGAGTACATCGATTTATCTTGCACATCTTGGGTTTCCTGTTCCAGCCAAATACATGAAGACTTCTGTATATAATGGTTTGCTAACCACAATCAATTTGTCGGATAATTTAAACAAAGGATATAGTCATTATTATAATGAAGTAATGAGAGTTAAGTACATTGCAGAACGTATAAATGAAGATGGAAATTTATTCGTAGTATTTGATGAATTGTTCAGAGGAACTAATGTAAAAGATGCTTATGAGGCTTCATTATCTGTAATTTCTGCTTTCGCTAAATTAAATAAAGGAGTCTTTGCTATATCAACACATATAATCGAAATTGCTGATAAATTAAAGGATAATGATGCTTTATTTTTTAGATATTTTGAAGCTAAATTAGAAGATGATATACCTCATTATAATTATAAAATTAAAGATGGGGTTACAGATGAGCGTATTGGGATGTATATTTTAAAGAAAGAGAAAGTAATTGAAACGATAGAGATGGCTAATCATTAATAATTTCTTGAGTTAAAAGAAAATCTTCTTCCAGATAAGATAATTCATGTATTTGAATGCAAAGTCCTGCCTTTTGTCGGTTGGATTGCTAAATATCATATCCCAATCATTTATAAGTTTATCAGCATCCACCAGTTTATCATCACCTTTAAGTTCAATGATCTTTTGTTTCATCTGCTGATTAATCTCTTTCAACCAAAGATATTGTGGAGTAGAGAACCCCATTTTATCCTTACGGTTCTTAATAGCATCAGGCAAAATACCATTCATTGAAGTACGCAAAAGATATTTGCTCCAGCCATTATGAATCTTATAAGCAGAAGGGATGGAAAACAGATATTCAATTAACTTGATATCATCAGAAAAAGGAGTGCGTGACTCAACAGAAAATGCCATAGAACATCGATCTTCCCATCGCAACAGATTCTTTAAATAATGTTGAGTAAAGAAATAATGCAACAATTTATTAACTCCAGTTATCTTATAATCACCTGCAAACTTAATTTTATGCTGATATTTATTTAGGAAGTCTTCATTAAGATAAGATGTTTCACCTTTAAACAAATGAGAGAAATACTTTTTAGATATACCTGTAGATAATACTTTATCAATACCCGATTTGAAAAGTGATTTAATAAATACCTCGATAGTAGTGGGAGAATTATCAATGTTCTTGATTTCATTAATAAAAGAACTTAAGTCCATAGCTTGTATCAACTCAGCATAATATGCACTAAAGAAAGGAGCATACCCTGCAAAGAGTTCATCACCACCCTGACCATCTATTAATATATGTATACCACTTTGTCCGGCAGCTTGCATCACTTTGTATTGTGCATAAGTACTTGTTGAAAGCAAAGGAATATCCTGATGATAAATAATATTCTCTAACTCCTTCATCATATCATCGGCAGTGCAAGAAGCTTTAATCCAGTTAGCACCAGTTTTGTCAACAACCATTTCGGCCCAGGCCTCTTCATTAGTTTCTTTCAACTGATTGGTAGCCGTAAAAGCAGTAAGATGTTCACCCAGATTGTTAACAGCTTTCTTATTATTTATATCCGAAGCCATGCAAACAATGCTGGAACTATCAAGTCCGCCACTTAGGCAAAAACCAATAGGAATATCCGAACGTAAGCGAATATCAACAGCATCATACATTAATTTCTTAGTATTATTAACAAGATCAACAAAAGACTGCTCATCAAAAGAAGTCTTTTGAGTGTTATAATCAAGTTGATAATATTTATTTATAGTAAACGATCCTGTATTAATATCAAAAATAAAAGAATGTGCAGGTAGTAATTCAAATATATTCTTAAAAAAACTTTCAGCTTCTAATTCAACCAGATTAAGGAATAAATGTTCAAAGACTGCCGACTCATTAACTCCTGTATTGATATCCGGAATCTTTAATAAAGCTTTATGTTCGGAAGCAAAAGCAAAAACATTTTCATCTTTATAATAATACAAAGGCTTCACCCCAAAGCGATCTCTGGCACCAAACAATATGTTTTTCTTCTTATCATAAATAACAAAGCTAAACATACCATTCAGATGATTAAGGCAATCAAAACCCCATACTTCATAGGCTTTCAGCAATACTTCTGTATCGCTCTGACTAATGAAATGATGCCCTTTATCCTTTAATTCATTTTGGATTTCAATATAATTATAAATCTCACCATTAAGAGTAATCCAAACATCAGCATCATTATTACACATCGGTTGATGAGCATATTCAGAGAGGTCAATCACAGATAAACGACGATGTCCGAATGCTAGAGAACAATCATTATTAAGATTTTCTATTGATTCTTTAGGAGAATAGTTAAACTCTCTGTTCCAGGCTGTAGCTTGAGTATCTTTACTACCCGCAGTAACACTTTCTTCTTTATTAAACAATACAAAACCTTCATCATCTGGGCCACGATGTTTAATAGCATCAGTCATCTGATGAATAACAGAAGGAAGATGAATTTCTTTAGCAGAAAGTTTTAATATACCGGCTATTCCACACATACTATTAGTTTAAATAGCTGGTCTATCAAAGAAAGGACTCTTACCTGACGAACTTAAAGGAATGCCAAAGATAATAAGGTCGTTAGCATCCATCAGTCTCATCTCGTTAACTGTAAAGCCAATTGAAAACATTACTCTGTTATCCGCACGATTGTCGGCAGCCACACTAACCGCTGATCCAATGGCTATACCCAAATCATTTGTGTTAAAAACACAAGGCACTTTTGGGTGTTGATCTTTAGCTTCGCAAGTATCAAAACCACACAAAGCACAATTTAATCCCTGTGTTTTAATAGTTGTTGCAATTAAAACAACAGCCTCAGATTTCATTACATTAGCAGCGTCTCTTAAAAAGAAAGCCCTGCCATCTCTATTGCCGAATTCAATCATCTTGTCAGCAATCTGTTTAAGAGTATCACCAGTTGCAACAGCAATTTTAAGATTATCATTGCCCCTAGCTTTAGGAGCAGTTCGGGCAGCAAGTAACATCTTAGCAGCAACATCTTTTAAGGTCTCAGCCCTTAATTGTTCTTCAGTTTGTATTGGCATGTTTATATTTTTAAAACAAATTTCCCAAAACCTCTGTCTTACTCCCTCTCCTCTTAGGAGAGGGTCGGGGTGAGGTCAAAGAGGATTTAGGTGAGGTTGTTTTTATTTACAATACTTATTTATATAATCAACTAGTTTAGCTACAGCTTTTCCTCTATGACTTATCTTATTTTTTTCATCCAGAGTCATCTCTGCAAAAGACATTCCATAACCTTTAGGCATAAATATAGGGTCATAACCAAAACCTTCTCTGCCATATCTTTCGGTTGAGATAGCACCATTTATAATCCCTTCAAATAATGTTTCTTTTCCATCAATCACTAATGAAATAACTGTACGGAATCTTGCCTTTCTATTAGTTTTGCCTTCCAGATTATCTAAAACTAGATTTATATTGGCATCAAAACTACATCTATCCCCTGCATAACGAGCTGAATAAACACCAGGTTCACCATTTAACGCTTCAATTTCTAAAGCAGTATCATCTGCAAAGCAATTAAAGTTATATTTATTATAAATATAGAAAGCTTTTTCGGAAGCATTACCTTCGATTGTATCTTTTGTTTCTGGAATTTTATCTTTTATTTCTTTATCTCTTAATGTTAATATCTTTACACTGTTTCTAAGAAGAGGAGTTATCTCTTTTAGTTTGTGCGAATTATTAGTTGCAAAAACAAGTTCCATGTTTATCTGATTTTATGTTAAAAATAATCGTCAAAGATAAGGATTTATTGAAATTAAAGATGTAATTTTGTTAAAAAATTAGAACAATAATATGAGTATAAAGGGAACAAGAACAGAAAAGAATCTGTTAAAG
Source organism: uncultured bacterium (assembly GCA_903911455.1). GTDB lineage: Bacteria > Bacteroidota > Bacteroidia > Bacteroidales > JACABE01 > JBAXLO01. The sequence continues at coordinate 6,235 of CAIWDQ010000516.1, read as the reverse complement.
GCATTTGCAGGTGAATCTCAAGCAAAAAACCGTTATCATTTTTTTGCTAAACAAGCTAAGAAAGATGGCTACGAACAAATAGCAGCATTTTTTGAAGAAACTGCTTTACAGGAAGAGTGTCATGCTAAAATATTTTTTAGATATCTTGAAGGTGGTGCAGTTGAAATAACTGCTACTTATCCTGCAGGAACAATTGCAACTACTGCTGAAAATCTTAAAGCTGCTGCTGATGGAGAAAATGAAGAATGGACAGCACTCTATCCAGAGTTTTCTAAAATAGCCGAAGAAGAAGGCTTTAAGCAAGTAGCTATGTCTTTTAAATTAATAGCTACTATTGAAAAGGGACATGAAGAACGCTATCGTAAACTGTTAGCTAACATAAATAACGAAGAAGTTTTCCAAAAGAAAGGAAAGAAAGTGAAATGGGTTTGCCGTAAATGCGGACATGTGCAAGTAGGAGAAAAAGCTTTACAAAATTGTCCTGTATGTGCACATCCACAAGCTTATTATGAATTACAAGCTGAGAACTTTTAATAAAGAAGTTGTTTATTAAATGAAAAAGGTGTGTAAGATTATTATCCTACTCACCTTTTTTATCATTTAACTTTAGGCACTCAAGGCATCCCAAGTACTCAAGGCACTCTCCCACCCTATTTCTTCACCACTTTAAGATTAAAAGTTTGTTTATCTTTATTAATTATTGAAATAAAATAAGCTCCATTTTTAAGATTTCTAACATCAATTGATTGTTCCTTTTTAAGAGTAGAACTCCCTTCATAAACTAACATTCCCATAGCATTAGTTATTTTAATCTGATAAACTTCTTTTGCAAAACAATCAGAAGTTATTATTAATTTATCACTAACCGGATTAGGAGTAACCTTAAATTCTTGAGGTTTATTTTCATTGATAAATGATGGAAGAATAGTAATTGGGTAATTTATAGTATTATTAAGATTACATTGAATAGCTTTTAATGTGATATTATAAGTTCCAGATGCTCCATAAGTATGAGTTGGATTTGCTAAAGTAGATGTATTTCCATCACCAAAATCCCAAATATAATTTATTGCATCTGTTGACAGATTTGTAAAGTTCACAGTATAATTATTACTATTTGTATAAGAGAAATTAGCAACAGGAAGAAACTTACCTACATTCCATTTCAAAAGACTATCATATACAATAGTCTTTACAGTATTTTGAATAAACTGAGCGTCAGATGGAGCTAAACCTGAATAATTAGTTATTAAAGTAGGATCACTTTTAAAGATAACTGAATAAAAACTACAGGCTGCTATATATGAACCTGCGACAGTTGGATGACTTTCATCACTTTGATACAATTCTAAGGTAGGATAATTATCCCTTACACTGTGCCATGCAGCACCAACCGGAGAAACCAAGCCATGGGTACTATCTGCCATCAAACAATATCTTAAATGAAGCAGACTATCCATACCTTGATAGGTGCAAAGTGGAGGAAATGAAGCACAATTACCAGCATCTCCATTCTTTCGTCCCCATGTCATGTAAAATACTGTTTTAGCACAGGGATTATAAGTTTTAATCATGTTATTAAGAGTGATTGCATAAGGATAGGTATCAGAGAAGAACTGTCCGTCAGGGAAAGATGGCTCCTGGCTTTGGCCTTGAATTACAACATAATCCCAACCTCCTTGCATAATCTTAGCAGTAGTAGTAGCATCTGTTGATTGCATCTGAAATGTATAGCCTCCCGGAGTATTGCTATCAACAAATACATATTTACCTGCCGAAGTTGCTACATCTGTAAATAGTTGAGGCAGATTATTTACTGCCGTATAACTATTTCCAATAAATAATACTCGTGCCGAATCGCTTGCACTATTTGAAGCAAATGATAATGTGCAAAGCATTGCAAAAATGAAAGTAAAATATCGTTTCATGACAAATCTTTTTATTAATTGAATTAATTCAGCAGCAAAATTACTAAAAACTATTGCTAAAATAATAATAATTTAAAATAAAATTCCACAATAATTTACAATACATAGTTATTTTGTACTTTTGCACCAAAATAATCTACTAATGACTAAACTAAGTGTTAATATAAATAAGATAGCAACTCTTCGCAATGCACGTGGTGGTAATGTCCCTGACTTAATGCAGGTTGCTCTTGATTGCGAGCGTTTCGGATCTCAGGGAATTACGGTTCATCCCCGTCCAGATGAGCGTCATATACGGTATCAGGATGTGTATGATCTTAAACCTATTCTTTCTACTGAATTTAATATTGAAGGCTATCCTTCTGCTAAGTTTATTGATTTAGTAACAACTATTAAACCCGCTCAAGTTACTCTGGTACCTGATCCTCCTGAAGCTATTACTTCTAATGCGGGTTGGGATACTATTAAAAATGAAGCTTATCTGAAGGATTTAGTTGATGTATTCAGGAGTTTTGGGATTCGCACCTCTATCTTTATTGAAACTGATTTAAAAATGATTGAGAATGCAGCTAAAACAGGTACTGACAGGATAGAACTTTATACCGAAAGTTATGCTAAACAATATCCTACAGACAAATATAAAGCTGTAGCTCCATTTGTTGAGGCTGCCAAACTGGCAAATCAATTAGGATTAGGTATAAATGCTGGTCATGATCTGGATATGAATAATCTCAATTTCTTTTATAAGAGTATTCCTCAATTATTAGAAGTCTCAATTGGTCATGCTTTGATTAGTGAGGCTTTATATTTAGGATTGGAGAACACTATTCAACTCTACTTACGACAATTAAAGTAATTATGAGTTATGAATTATGAATTATGAATTAAATATTTTTAATCAAGTTATTAATCTTATTCTTGCCCTTTAAGTGGAGGTTAGGTGGGGTAATGTATTGTGGGGTTCTTAAGACAAAAGACATTTAAAATTGTTTGAATAAATACAAATTATACATCTGAACATTGTAAATATGAAGAAAACAATATTAATAACCGGTGGTGCGGGCTTTATTGGCTCACATGTTGTAAGGTTATTCGTAAATAATTACCCTGATTACAAGATTGTAAACCTGGATAAACTTACTTATGCCGGCAATCTCACCAATCTTAAAGATATTGAAAACAAACCCAACTATGAATTTGTAAAAGCTGACATAGTTGATGCGGATGCTATGAATTCTTTGTTTGAAAAATATCAGTTTGATGGCGTTATACACCTTGCTGCTGAGTCGCATGTTGATCGTTCCATAGCTAATCCAATGGAGTTTATCTTTACAAATATCGTTGGAACTGTTAATTTGTTGAATGCTGCCCGTGCTATCTGGAAAGACAATTCGGAAGGCAAGCGTTTCTATCATATTTCTACTGACGAAGTGTATGGCTCACTGGGTGAAACTGGTTTTTTTACCGAAGAAACTGCTTATGACCCTCGTTCTCCTTATTCTTCCTCAAAAGCCAGTTCCGATCACATTGTAAGAGCTTATTATCACACCTATAAGTTACCGGTAGTTGTCTCTAACTGTTCAAATAACTATGGACAGTTTCAATTTCCTGAGAAGTTGTTGCCTTTGGCCATCAATAATATTAAAAACAACAAGCCCATACCTGTTTATGGTAAAGGAGAGAACATCCGCGACTGGTTGTACGTTGTTGATCATGTGCGTGCTATAGATATTATTTACCATAAAGGTACTATTGGCGAAACTTACAACATTGGGGGCAGCAATGAGTGGTATAACATCAGTCTTATTCATAAACTTTGTGAGATTATGGATCGTAAATTGAATCGCGAGCCTGGTACTTCGGCAAAGTTGATTACTTTTGTGAAGGACAGGGCTGGTCATGACCTCAGATATGCTATTGATTCCTCAAAATTGCAAAAAGAATTGGGGTGGAAGCCTTCTTTAAAGTTTGAAGAGGGTATGGAAATAACTATTGACTGGTATTTGGCTAACGAGGAATGGCTTAATAATGTGACTTCGGGAGCTTATCAAAAGTATTATGACAATCAATATATAAATCGTTAGAAAAATTAAGAAATGAGTTTATTTGAAAAGATGTTTCATCCTAAAAAGCTCAGTCACCCGATTGATCTTTCTGTCTTAAAAGCTGACATGCACTCGCATTATATACCTGGTATTGATGATGGTGCCGTTACCATGGACGAATCTGTAGGTATGCTTAAAGAGATGTATAATCTAGGCTATCGCAAAATCATTACTACGCCCCACATCCAGGGTGAAATCTTTACAAATACGCCCGAAATAGTCCTATCCGGACTAAAAGATTTGCGCCAAGCATTAAAAGAAAACAATGTTGACTTAGAGGTAGAAGCTGCTGCTGAATATTTACTTGACGATTATTTTGAAGAGAAGCTTAAGAATAAAAATCTGCTTACTTTTGGCGATAATTATATTTTGGTTGAATGTTCTTATTTCGCACCTCATCCTAATTTGCTCACATTTATTTTTAATTTGCAGATTGAAGGATATAAAGTTATACTTGCTCATCCTGAGCGCTATAGTTATTGGTTTAATAACATGGCCAAGTACGAAGATTTAAAAGATAGGGGTGTTTTTTTCCAGTTAAATATTATCTCTCTCTGTGGATATTATGATACGATGGTGCGCAAGAATGCCGAAAAGATTATAGATGCAGGCATGATTGACTTCGTTGGCACCGATATGCACAACTTTAATTATTTAAACGCATTAAAGAATTCTCAACACGAAAAATATCTTGATAAAGTACTGAGCACTGGCAAAATTCTGAACAGTACTCTTTAGTTTTAGTAGTTTTTTTGTTTTGATTTTTATTTTTGTTTTGATTTTTTGTTTATGATATATCTTTTAAAGATAAATTATAAGCAAAAATACACTTAAAAAAGCACTTAGAAGTAACTGTGAATCCCTTAATATTCAAAACACCAAGTATAATTAGAAATGTTAACCACTAAGCAGTTTGGAACCGCTAAGTGGTAGTGATTCCGCTTAGCGGTTCTACTCCGCTTAGCGGATATTTTCTAAATGATAATTAATTTTTTTTACCTGATTTAGCTTTCGCAGATGGATTTTAAGCATTTTATTCTCTTTAATCAATAAATTTACTTCGTTTTTCTTTTTATTTTGAATGCTTAAGTTGTTATTTTGTTTGGCTTTGAAGTAAAATTCACAAACTAAATACTTTTTATCTTATCATTAAAACAAAATCACTTTCATAACAAGCTGTTTTTGTAGCTCATCTATCTTCAAATGTACAGAGTTTTACTTCAGAAGGTCGGTCGTGGTCTGAGCTAGACCATGATGGACGTAAATTTGGTTGTCTTAGACGTTCGGAAGGTGGAGCTTGGTCTGAGCCAGACCATGGTGGACGTAATTATGGTCGGCGTAGACGTTCGGAAGGTGGAACGTGGTCTGAGCCAGACCATGGTGGACGTAATTATGGTCGGCGTAGACGTTCGGAAGGTGGAACGTGGTCTGAGCCAGACCAGCGAGGACGTAAATATGGTCGGCGTAGACGTTATTAAGGTCTACGTTGGTCTAATCCAGACCAACGAGGACGTAAAGAAGGTACTCCCCTATCTTTAAAGCATTAAGATTTAAGATACTTAGGTAATTTAAGAACTTAAAATGTTTAGGAAATATCTTATTATTAAATAAAAAATAGAAAATAAGTAGGGCATGGTTGACAAAAAGATAAAAGATTACCAAAATATGTTATTTATTGATAAAAATATGGTGTAAGCCCAAATTCAGAACTAACTTAAAGTTGATATTATTCAGTATCCTTATCAACTTTAGGTTTAGCTTTATGCCCGGGATAACTCTTTTTCATAGCATCAGCAACTTCTTTAGCTCCCGAAACATTTCTACTAGCTGCTGATTTAGCAGTATAATAAATTGTTAATGCCTTTTTAAAAACTTCACCACCTTGGTAAAGAATTGAATCTTCAAGCTTAGAAGAAATTACTTTCATTCTATTCAAAATACCAGTTAAATCATCAATTGATCCAAGTTGAATTCCCATTTCATCTGAAGATAGATACTTAGGTTTAATAATGGGAGTTAAAATTGAATAATTATAACCTTGATAAATAAAAGCGTAATTCTTATCACACATCTTAACATTACTTTTACGTTGCTTGGGCGTTAAATTAATTAATCCTTTAGGCAAAATATCTGTAATGTTTTGCAAATATCCTTTAACTTTTTCTAAATCTTCAGGACTTATATTCATTGATTTTTCATCAT
>CAIWDQ010000515.1 GCA_903911455.1 uncultured bacterium | reverse complement strand
TATTGCTGGTGAGTTGCTCTCCAGCAGAGCTCACTTCCTCTTCAGACTTATGACACAAAATTATAAAAAAAAGTTAAATGTCAACTATGAAACTTGTTTTGCAACATAGAAGGCACTTCCCTTATTCAATCACCCATGTATCACCGCTATTAAGCAAGTCATCCATGTTTTTTATTTTAGAAGTTTCCTTAGCGTATTTAATTTGTTCTTCCACTAAATCGTCGTAAGTAGGATACATTGCCGAACGAATAACTCCAAAAGCCATTGGCAAATGAGGTGGAGCCATCTTAGCTAACATTAAATGTACACCAGGATCCATTTCATATTGATCATGAACTAAGATATCATCTTCGGTAATACCATCTTTTCCTATCTCAACTACTTCTAATCTTGTTCCGTTAAGGCGAATACCTTTAGTTTTGCCAGTGCCAAATAACATAGGTTCACCATTTTTTAAATGAATCTGATGATCGTCGCGAAGATCTTTAGAAGTTATCTGAGCATGTGTTTTATCAGCAAAGATAACACAGTTCTGTAATATCTCAATTACAGAAGTACCATCATGACGGGCAGCTTCAAACATAACTTCTGTCATCATTCTTACATTAGTATCAACTGCTCTTGCAAAGAATGTTCCTTGTGCTCCTAAAATTAATTCACCAGGATTAAAAGGATGTTCAATAGTTCCTTGCGGAGAAGTCTTGGTAACACTTCCCATTGGAGTAGTTGGTGAATATTGTCCTTTTGTTAAACCATAAATCTGGTTGTTGAACAATATAATATTGATATCAATATTTCTTCTAATGATATGAATAAAATGATTACCCCCGATAGCCATTGAATCACCATCACCTGTAGCCATCCATACACTTAAATGCGGATTAGATATCTTAACACCCGAAGATATAGCTGCAGCTCTACCATGAATACTATGAAATCCATAAGTATTTACATAATATGGGAATCTTGACGAACAACCGATACCCGAAACCATGCAGAAGTTTTCTTTACGGTAACCAATCTTAGGAAAAACATTGGCAACTGAAGATAATATTGCATGAGCACCACAACCAGGGCACCATTTCACCATTTGATCGCTAACAAAATCGTCTTTTGTCAACTCAACGTTTGATCTTTCTACTGTATAGTTTTCCATTGATTATTTCTCCTCTAAAATTTCGTTAAACTTAACTATTAACTCACTTACAACAAATGGTAATCCCTGAACTTTGTTGAATTGTTTGTAATTATGATCAGGATGTGTCATACGTAAGTAATTTACAAACTGACCTGAATTTAATTCACAAACTAATATATTCTTATAACCTTTTAATACCTCAGAAGTATTCCTTGGTAAAGGCATTATATAGCTAAAATGAGCATGACTTACTTTCTTACCTTCTTTTTGTAATGCTTCAACAGCAGACACAACAGCACCTTCAGTACCACCCCAGCTCACTACTAATAGATCACCATTGTCTTCACCGGTAATAGCTTGTTCAGGAATAAAGTCAGCAACTTTCTGTACTTTCTTTTCTCTGAAATCAACCATTAATTGATGGTTCAAAGGATCAGTAGAAACAGTTCCAATGATATTTTCCTTTTCCAATCCCCCAATTCTATGACGCAAGCCATCAGTACCCGGAAGAGCCCATTTCCTTACAAAAGTTTCAGGATCTCTTAAGTATGGTTTATATGTTGGATCATTAGCTTCAGCTAATGGTGGAGTAATCTTTGGCATGTCTTTCATCTTTGGAATTCTGAATAACTGTGAACCGTTACCAAGATATCCATCAGTTAAAAGAATTACAGGAGTCATGTGTTCTAAAGCTATTTTAGCAGCTTCAAAAGCAAAATAGAAACAGTTAGCAGATGAAGAAGCAGCTATAACTACTACAGGAGCTTCACCATTACGTCCAAATAATGCCTGATATAAGTCTGATTGTTCTGATTTGGTTGGCAAACCAGTAGAAGGACCACCTCTTTGTACGTTAACAATAACTAAAGGTAATTCTGTCATAACAGCTAAACCGATAGCTTCGCTTTTCAATGACAAACCAGGACCAGAAGTAGAAGTACAAGCTAAAGAGCCTGTAAAACTAGCTCCGATTGCTGAACAAATACCTGCTATTTCATCTTCAGCCTGAAATACTTTTGCCCCTAATGATTTATGTTTTGATAATTCCATTAAGATTTCAGTAGCTGGAGTAATAGGATATGATCCTAAGAACAAAGGTCTGCCTGATTTTTCAGCAGCAGCTAATAAACCCCATGCAGTAGCTACATTCCCTGTAATGTTACGATACTTCCCTTTTTCCATTGCGGCTCTCGGGATTGTATATGTAGAAGCTAAAGCTTCAACATGATCTGCATAACTAAAACCTGCTTTGATAACTGTTTTATTTATCTCGGCAACACCAGGTTTCTTTTTAAATTTAGTATCAAGAAATTTAAATGTAGTATCAAAATCTCTGTTAAAGATATAGTATATGATCCCTAACGCAAACATATTTCTGCTTTTTTCAGCAACTTTATTATCTGATGATAGTTCAACAATACTTTCTTTAGTCATCGAAGAAATAGGTGCTTTGATAACATTAAATTTCTCCAGACTTCCATCATCCAAAGGATTTGTTTTGTATCCAGCTTTTTCAATTGCTTTGTCGTCGAATGAATCTGCATCCACGATAAGTGTAGCTCCAATCTTAGCCCATTTAAGATTCGACTTTAAGGAAGCAGGATTCATTGCAACAAGCACATCACATTGATCACCTGTCGTATGAACTTTACTTGAACCTATGTGAACCTGAAAACCGGATACCCCTGCAATAGTATTATGAGGAGCTCTGATCTCAGCCGGATAATCCGGAAAGGTTGCCAAATCATTCCCTGCTAAAGCAGCGCTATCTGAAAATAAAGTACCTGATAGTTGCATACCGTCGCCGGAATCGCCAACGAACTTTACAACAACGTCTTCTCGTTCTATTATTTCCTTCTTCTTTTTATCAGCCATTGTTTTGATTTTTTAATGATAAATTCGCTGCAAAGTTACAAGTTTTATCTTTTAGCAATGACATTTATTTACTTTTTTTTAATGATTATTTATTTTTCTATAAATTTAACTGATATTACAGTTAATAAAAAGAGATAATTTAGTATTTTTGCACAATATTTTAAATAATTATCAAATTGAAAGAAAAAATCTCACAACTAATGCACGAAATTGATTCATTTATTCCGGAACAGAAGGAACATTTGGAACAATTTCGTATAAAGTATCTAGGTAAAAAAGGAATTATTCAGGATCTGTTTGCAGATTTTAAGACTGTAGTTCCCGAGATCCGTAAGGAAATGGGGGTTAAGCTTAATGATTTAAAACAGAAAGTTCAGCAAAAGATAGATGAACACAAATCTAAATTTGATGAATCAGAAGATACCAATGCTGATACTGATCTTACTTTACCTGCTGAATTTAATGAACTAGGGTCTCGTCATCCGCTTTCAATTGTACGCAACGAGATTATAAGTATATTCTCCCGAATTGGATACATCGTAAACGAAGGCCCAGAAATAGAAGATGACTGGCACAACTTTACTGCACTCAACTTTCCTCCAGAACATCCGGCAAGGGATATGCAGGATACTTTCTTTATTGAGAAGAATAAAGAGCAGGGGGATATTGCCCTTCGTACACATACATCATCTGTGCAGGTAAGAGTGATGGAAAGGAGCAAACCTCCAATTCGTGCTATTTTTCCCGGCAGAGTTTTCCGTAATGAAGCTATATCTGCAAGAGCACATTGTATCTTCCATCAGGTGGAAGGATTATATATTGATAAGAATGTTTCGTTTGCTGACTTAAAGCAAACTCTTTTATATTTTGCTAAAGAGATGTTTGGTGAAAGCACACAGATCCGTTTGCGGCCTTCTTACTTCCCATTTACAGAGCCTTCTGCTGAGATGGATATCTCTTGTAGTATATGTGGTGGCAAAGGATGTAATATTTGTAAGTATACCGGTTGGGTAGAGATATTAGGATGTGGTATGGTAGATCCTAATGTACTTACCAATTGTGGTATTGATGCTACCGAATATACTGGTTTTGCATTTGGAATGGGTATAGAACGTATTACAATGCTTAGATATGGTATTAAAGATTTAAGATTATATTTTGAAAATGATCTGAGATTCCTCAAGCAGTTTGAAGGGGCGTATTAAATGACCTCTCCCCTACCTTTTATTAAAGGATCAAGAATTGTTTTCATCATTCAGTTATTTTCTTTATCCCGTATTATTCTAAATCTTTATACCGAAGTAAATAAGAATATCTTATTTATTAGTCGTCATTTTGTCGTATACTAGCCTGGATATCTCGCTTATTACGTTAGAAAGTTTCTTAAGTTGAGGGCCTTTAGTCATTATAGTAATGATATATGGATTATCATCCAGAAAAACGATACCTGATTCCGACAATTCATGCATATCATCAGTACCTGCTTCCCCAAATTTATGAGCTACAATAACATTCTTAGGCATTTCTTTTAATATACCATCCTTAAAATCACATTGTGCTAATAGTGAAGCTGCAAATTCCGAATCTTTATTATCAAGATAAGTAGCATTAAACAATACCTTAAAAAATACTGAATATTGACGGGCTGTTATATGGAAAAGTTCACGATTATCCATATGTTCTATACTCAATCCCAGGTCGGTAAACACCCTATTATAAACTTGCATATCCATATATTCGCCAAGTAGGAAAGTTGCATTGTTATCTGAATTAGCTATCATATAATGTAGCAGCTCTTTGACTGAATATTTCTGCCCTACCTTAATTGTTTTAGTAGTTATGTTCTGGTTAGGAAGATTCTTCTCGATTCTATCACAAATAATGCTACTATTTAACAATCCAGGCTTATTTTCATTCATCTTCAAATAAGTAAATAGGATAGGTACCTTTAAAAGTGAGCCGGGTTGGAAAGCCTCCTGAGGATTAAGTTCTATCCAATCGCCATATTTAAAATTCCTAACATAAACAGATGCCGAATTTAAAATCCCATCTGCTTTAAATTTCTCAATTAGACTATTAATGTCAGTCTTTAAATTAGAATATTGCTGAGATTCATTTTTTTCTTCAGCATAAAGAATAGGTTTTATATAATGATATCCTCCCAAGCGCACAATGTTATAATTAGTCCCATTATCTGCGTCAGAATACATGTTATTCTGTTGTGTAACATTAATGTTCTTAACTCTTATGCCCATACTCTGGAGAGTTATATAGGCAACAACTCCTCCCAAAATCATAAATAGAAATGTAAATTTAATATTAATCTTTTTTGGTATAATAATCATAACGTTTTAATAAAGCATTAGTAAATGTTGTTTAAAAATAATTAGTCAGAGTTCCGGGTAAAGATATAATGTTTTAGCTGTTTTCCATATTACTGTCATCCTTAAAAGCTTAATTTAATAAGACTTTTCTAATAGGATGCTATTCAAAGATCAAGAATAACGGATGCTTTAACATTATGTGGTGCAAAATTATATTATTATTATGGATATTGGGGTTAAATTATGCTTAATTATATGTTAAATAAATAACGGGTCTGATATTAACTACTATATGGGCTTAATATTTGTTATAATGAATAATTATTAAGTGTCCTTTAACAACAAAGTGAAGCATTTAAGCATTTTTAAATAAAACATAAGCTTAAATAGCTTAATTTTGCAAACAAATAAAAAGGCATGATCTCAGTTAATAAACTCTCTATACATTTTACCGGAACTGATTTGTTTAATGATGTTTCATTCATCATTAATGATAAGGACAGGATAGGACTCGTTGGTAAAAACGGAGCCGGTAAATCAACATTGCTCAAAATACTTGCTAAACAACAGGAGCCTGAGAAAGGTGATATCGTAATGACTACAGATCAAACGGTAGGTTATCTACCTCAGGAGATGGTTCCTGATAGTAAGAAAAGTGTTTTTGATGAAGCACTTACAGCCTTTATCGAAGCCTTACATCTTGAAGAACAAATAAAGAAACTTACCAATAGTATATCAACAAGAACTGATTACGAATCTAATTCATACTTAGACCTTTTACATAAGCTTACAGATGCTGACGAAAGATTCCGACTTATTGGAGGTAACACCATGCAAGCCGACACTGAGAAGATACTTTTAGGTTTAGGGTTTATGAAAGAAGACTTTTTAAGACCACTAACAGAGTTCAGTAGCGGTTGGCAGATGAGAGTTGAGCTGGCAAAGATATTATTGCGCAAACCGGATACTATTTTATTAGATGAGCCTACCAATCATTTGGATATTGAATCAATACAATGGCTCGAAGGCTTCCTGATTAACTATCAAGGTGCGGTAGTTTTGGTATCACATGACAGGGCTTTCTTAGATAATGTAACAACCCGTACAATAGAAATTACTCTTGGTAAGATAAATGATTATAAGGCTTCATATTCCGACTACGTAATTCAAAGAGCGGAAAGAAGGGAGAGTCAAATGAATGCCTTTAATAATCAACAAAAGGGAATTGACGATATAGAGAAATTTATTGATAGATTCAGATATAAATCCACCAAATCAAGACAGGTACAGTCGCGAATTAAGTTGCTTGAGAAGATGGATATTATTGAAGTGGATGGAATAGATAAGAGTGCAATCCATTTTAAGTTCCCACCCGCTCCACATTCTGGCAAAGTAGTTGTTGAAGCTAATGATCTTACTAAAAAATATGATGAAAAGATTATTCTTAATAAGATAAATTTCGCTGTAAATAAAGGTGAGAAGATAGCTTTTGTAGGTAAGAATGGTGAAGGAAAAACAACTTTGTCAAGAATAATAGTAGGTGACTTACCATATCAGGGAGAATGTAAACTAGGGCATCAGGTTATTATTGGATATTTTGCACAGAACCAAGCCGCAATGTTAGATGGTGAAAAAACTGTATTTGAAACTATAGATGATGTTGCTGTTGGCGAGATTCGCCCAAAGATAAGAGCAATATTAGGTGGCTTCCTTTTCGGAGCAGAAGAAATTGATAAGAAAGCAAAGGTATTATCAGGAGGAGAGAAATCAAGGCTGGCACTTGCTAAACTTTTGTTAACACCTGTAAACCTTTTGGTGTTAGATGAGCCCACAAACCATCTTGATATGCAATCAAAGGATATACTCAAAAATGCTTTGTTGCAATTTGAGGGAACTTTAATCGTAGTTTCTCATGATAGAGACTTTCTACAAGGCTTAACTGATAAAGTTTATGAGTTTAAGAAACGGCATATAAGAGAATATATTGGTGATGTATATGATTTTCTGGAAAGCAGGAAGCTTGAAGACTTAAAACAACTTGAGATAAATAATAAAAATAATACTTCTTCTAAAAATACTATTGGGACTGATAACAAGATAAATTGGGAGAAGAAACGAGAGAACGAAAAGGAGAAACGTAAGATCACAAGCCAGATAGAAAGATGTGAAAAAGATATAACTAACCTTGAAACCGAGTTAAGTAATTTTGATGATGTGCTTATGAACCCATCAAAATACAAAGATGAATTTAAGAAAGATGATATTTATGTAAAATACAACGATATCAAACGAAAGTTAGAGAAACAAATGTCGCTCTGGGAAGAGCTACAAATATTACTTGAAGAATTTGAAGAGAAGTAAAGAAAGTAAATTATGAATTATGAATTTTTGATTAAAACAATATTGATTCTTAATTTTTAATTTTTAATTAACACCTTCGTTAAGATTCTCTTTTCATTAATCGTTCAGTAAACAAAAGTAAATTTTGCTTTCTTTCATCTTGAATTTTTATCTTATTAAGATTAGTAATAGCCTTATCATAATATGATTGCATTTCAATGAGAGTAAGTTCTTCAATGTTTAATTCATTATAAATAGCTTTCACACCATTGATCTTAATATTACTATCTGATTCATCAAGACTAAAGAATTTTTTTAACTTTGAGAGTATTTCTTCCTTAGCTAGTTCAAAAGCTTTTAAATAAAGAAACGTTTTCTTGTTGGTAACAATGTCTCCACCTGTAATCTTACCAAACTTTTTTACATCAGAGTAAACATCAAGCAAATCATCTTTCAATTGAAAAGCAATACCTATATTAACACCAAACTCATAGATGTTTTCAATATCATTTTTATTTGCACCAGCAATAATAGCTCCGGCTTTAAGGCTACAACCCAACAACACTGCAGTCTTAAGCCTAATCATATTAATATAATCATCAATTGAAACATTATTTTGTGTTTCAAAATCCATGTCATATTGTTGTCCTTCACAAACTTCAATAGCAGTTTTATTAAATAGCCTTAATAATTCGGGCAAAAGAGTAGGATCAGTCTTAATAACATAATCATAAGCAAGGATAAACATTGCATCACCCGAAAGAATAGCAATATTAGTATTCCACTTTTTATAAACAGTATCCTTTCCCCTTCTAATAGGGGCTTTATCCATTATATCATCATGAAGCAGTGTAAAATTATGGAAGATCTCCAGACCTAAGGCTGGATTTATAGCTTTTTCAATGTCCCCTTGAAACATTTCACAAGCAATTAAAACCAATAATGGCCTTAATCTCTTACCACTTTGAGACAAAGTATAATCAATAGGAGCATATAATAATGAAGGCTCTCCTTTAAAAGTTTGTTTTGAGAAAGCTAAAGTAATTTTCTCCTGAAGTTCTTTGATAGAAAGCATATTTTACTTTAGTAATTGCATTAAATAATCTCCATATCCACTCTTCAACAACGGTTTTGCAGCCTCAACCAATTGAAGATTATTAATAAATCCCTTACGATAAGCAATTTCTTCAATACAACCGATCTTAAGGCCCTGACGTTTCTCAATTACTTCAACATATTGAGAAGCTTGTATCAATGAATCAAAAGTTCCTGTATCAAGCCAGGCAGTTCCTCTGCTTAAGATACCAACTTTTAACATTTCATTATCTAAATAATATTTATTAACATCGGTTATCTCATATTCACCCCTTTTACTAGGTTTAATATTCTTAGCAACCTCAACAACTGAATTGTCATAGAAATAAATACCGGGAACAGCATAGTTAGATTTAGGTTCAATAGGTTTTTCTTCAATAGAGATTGCTTTAAAATCTTTATCAAATTCTACTACTCCATATCTTTGCGGATCGGATACATGATAAGCGAATACTACACCTCCAACAGGATCATTACATTCAGCTAATAATTCGGGTAAACCGCTTCCATAAAAAATATTATCTCCTAATATTAAAGCTACTTTATCATTACCAATAAATTCTTCACCAATTACAAAAGCTTGAGCAAGTCCGTTAGGCACTTCCTGAACTTTATAACTAAACTTACAGCCAATTTGATGTCCATCTCCTAATAGTCTTTCAAAATTAGGAAGGTCATGAGGAGTTGAAATTATAAGTATTTCATTTATCCCAGCCATCATCAACGCTGATAAAGGATAATACACCATTGGTTTATCATATATCGGCATTAGTTGTTTACTTACAGCAATCGTTAGTGGATGAAGTCTTGTACCTGAGCCACCTGCTAAAATTATTCCCTTCATTTTTATTAGTTTTAAACGTAGACAAAATTAAACATAATTTCTTAATTAAAGTTAATCAATTTATAAGCAATTTGAAGAAAGATTTAAAAATTGATGTTAATCAAAATGTTAATATTTACTTAAATATATCAGAGCTTATTGTATAAACATCTTAAATTAAAAGTAATAGGCACTATTTTTATTTAGAACCGTTCTAAATTATGTTTTTTAATTAACATTATTATAAAAGAAATGTTACTTTTGTTGAATTAAAATAAGATAATAACTCAACAAAGAAATACGTTTCACACGTGGATATTTTATTCAGCAAGTAAATAAACATAAATTACAATGACAAAAAAGATCTTATCATTATTTATTGTCATAGCTGCTACCTTAATAGTAGTTATGAGTTCGTGCAAGCACGATACTACACCTCCATTGATTGATGAAAGCAATCCAGATACTACTGCATGTTTTCAAGGGAAAGTACTTCCTTTGATTAAATCATCTTGTGCATATAGTGGTTGTCATGCTGGTAATCAAAACCCTAATCTAACTACTTATGAAAGTATTATGAAATTAGTTAAGCCAGGTAATCCTACCGGGAGTAAATTATATCAATTAGCAGTTGGAAATACAATGCCTCCTAAGCCTAATTCATTATTAAATATAGATCAGGCTTCTTTGATTTATTGGTGGATTGCCCGTGGAGCTAATAATGATTCATGTGCTTGCGATACTACTTCTACTTTCACTGCTGTATCTAAGATTATTCAGCTTAATTGTGTGGGTTGTCATGGTAGTGTAAATCCAGGTGGAAATATAAATTTAACTTCATATAGCAATATTTCGAACAATGCTTCTAAAGTTTTAAATGCTATCACAGGTGCAACTGAATTGATGCCTAAAACAGGTGCATTACAAGATTGTCAGATCAATCAAATCTCTAATTGGATTAGTAATGGTAAATTAAATAATTAATAATTTATGAAAAGGAATATAATAAGCTTAATAATAATCTTTACAGGAGTCTTTTTATTTAATAGTTGTTACCGCGATTCAGAAGAAGGTCTTTATAGATTTACTCTCCCAAATTGTGATACAACTAATGTTACGTATTCAGGAACTATAAGTGCTATTGTTCAGGGAAATTGTCTAGGTGGAAGCTGTCATTCAACAGGTGGTGGAGCTCCTAATTCTTTTGATACTTATGCAGGCTTAAGTTCTCAGGCTAACTTTTTAGTTGGTAGACTTACCGGAACAACAGGAGCAATAATGCCGGCATCTGGCAAGTTGGATGCTTGTAAGATCAATCAGATAAAAGCCTGGGTTAATAAAGGATGTCCAAATTAATTAATAAGAAACAATTAATAAATTAATAATAAAATCAAATCTAATTAATATGAAAACATGGTTAAAAGTTGTTTTAGTACTTTTTGTAATAGGTATTATCACAGTTATATTAGTTTTAAGATACATCAATAAACCTAATAAGGATATTGAAAAAGCTAAAGCAGATTTCACTCTAAATGCTAATGATCTTTATAAAGAATATACTTCTAATAAAACTAAAGCTGATTCATTATATAATGATAAAGTAATAGAACTTAATGGTATTGTCACTAATATAGAAGCTCCTTCTGATACTTTAGTTGTTGCTGTCTTTACTCAAAAACAAGATACAACACAAGTTAAATCTGATGATCTTTCTTCAGCTTTTGATGTTGATGGAGGTGTAAGATGTACTATGTTACAAAAGTATTGTAATGAAGCTAAAAAAATTGCTCCAAATACTTCATTAAAGACAAAAGGTCTTTGTAAAGGAATGATAGGTTCTGATTTAATTTTCGTAAAATGTTCTATTGTAAAATAAATTTTAATAATCAATAATAAATAACAAGAATGAAAACAATTTTGAGAATAGTAATTGTACTTTTGATGTTATCATCAAGTGTTTTTGCACAAAAGTATATGACTAAAAATGGAAAAATAACCTTTAACTCTGATGCTCCTATGGAAAAAATAGAAGCTAAAAACAATCAGGTTGGTGTTATTTTAGATGCTTCAAATGGTGAGCTTGTATTTAGAGTTCTGATAACTTCTTTTGAATTTAAACAGGCTTTAATGCAAGAGCATTTTAACGAAAACTATATG
>CAIWDQ010000514.1 GCA_903911455.1 uncultured bacterium | reverse complement strand
GGTGATAGGATTTATAATTGCTTGTCGCAAATACAAAAAGAGATCACTAAATAAGTAATCTCTTTAAGTATTTTTTGTGATTCCGATTGGATTCGAACCAATGGCCAACAGTTTCGAAGACTGTTGCTCTATCCAGCTGAGCTACGGAACCGGGTGTTTTGTCAATTTAGAATTAAGAATTAATAATTAAGACTTAAGAATTAAAGGAGACTAGTATAAATAAAAAAAGAGATTACTAAATTAGTAATCTCTTCTTGTATTTTTTGTGATTCCGATTGGATTCGAACCAATGGCCCACAGCTTAGAAGGCTGTTGCTCTATCCAACTGAGCTACGGAACCTGGTAATTTTTATGTCGGGGTGGCAGGATTCGAACCTGCGACCTCCTGCTCCCAAAGCAGGCGCGATAGCCGGGCTACGCTACACCCCGAATTTCTTTACTTTTGCGGAGAAAGGGGGATTCGAACCCCCGGTACCGTTTCCAGTACGACAGTTTAGCAAACTGTTGGTTTCAGCCACTCACCCATCTCTCCTTTATTGTGTTGAGAGTGCTCTCCCATTAAAGTCCACCATTCGGATTACCTCACAATTTCAAAATATCGCTCTTCGTTCTAAAGGGACTGCAAAAGTACTAAATATTTTCGTACTACCAAATATATTTTTAATAAAAAACAAAAAACTTTTCAATATTAAGATTTATTATTATTTTTGCACTGTTAAAAGCGGTAGTAGCTCAGTTGGTAGAGTGGCAGCTTCCCAAGCTGTAGGTCGTGGGTTCGAGCCCCATTTACCGCTCTTTCTTTAAAAATATGTTGATTAATCTATGTTTCTTTAGATTGCTAATACTAAACTTGTGAGTGCTTGATTATTTTCCT
The DNA here is from genome assembly GCA_903911455.1 of uncultured bacterium. Lineage (GTDB taxonomy): Bacteria > Bacteroidota > Bacteroidia > Bacteroidales > JACABE01 > JBAXLO01. The sequence goes on along the minus strand of CAIWDQ010000514.1, from coordinate 8,686 downwards.
GACAGGTTTTTCATCCTGTCAGGTATTATAACTTTTAGATTTAAACCTGACAGGAAATTAATACCTGTCAGGAATTATTTTTTCTATTGCTTCATTTTATCGCCAATCACTGAATTGTAAATGCCTTTGAAGTCGGAAACATGACCGAACTTTATGTCGTCAATTAAGATATCTCCTTTGGTAACCTTGCCTAACACTGAGAAAGGGAATTTAATTGACCTCATGAAATCGATAAAGTCCATTTCCATGCTTGCATCTACTGATACAACTGCTCTTCCCTGTGCTTCGCCAAAAAGAAATGCATCTTCTCTTATTTCGCTTTCGGTGAGGATATCAAAACCCAAATTGCGATGCATGGCCGACTCTAACAAAGTGATAAACAATCCACCATCCGATACATCGTGAGCAGATGAAATATATTTATGTGAAATTAAACTTAACAACAACTGCTGCAACTTATGTTCTTCATCAAGATTAAAATAAGGAGCAGGTGACAATTTTACGTTATGATATGAGTATAAATACTGTGATGAATTGATGTCGTCCTGAGATGAGCCTAGCAAATAAATAAGGTCGTATTTCTTTTTGAAATCAAGGGTCATCCTCTTGCTTTTATCCAACAAACCAATCATACCTATTGTAGGAGTGGGGTAAACCGGCTCAATAGTGTTACCAATCTGAGCTTGATTATAGAAGCTTACATTCCCCCCGGTAACTGGCGTGTCGAACTTTTTGCAGGCATTCCCCATGCCTTTAATAGCTCCTACAAACTGCCAGTAAACTTCAGGATTGTAAGGGTTGCCAAAGTTCAAACAATTGGTAATTGCAAGTGGTTTTCCTCCGGCACATGCAATATTTCTGGCTGCTTCCGAAACAGCTATCTCAGTCCCGATTTGAGGATCAACATATACATATCTCGAAATGCAATCAGTTGTCATAGCTAAGGCTCTATTTGTCCCTTTTATATTGACAATTGCAGCATCAGCGGGTTTATTGGTGCCCATGTTTTTAGTGCCAACCATCGTATCATATTGCTCATAAATCCATTTCTTAGAAGCAATATTAGGATGCGATGCGAGATGTAATGCTATCTTCTTTAAATCCTGCTGTTCGGGTATAGAATTTATATCAAACTCTTTTGCCTTTTGATAATAAGCAGGCTCAGTATATTCTCTGTCGTAAACCGGAGCACCACCGCCCAAAACAAGGTAAGGAGCGGGTACATCGGCAACTATTTCATTATTCATGTAAAAATGAAGCCTGTCGCCTTCAGTTACTTCCCCGATTATAGCACAGTTTAAGTCCCATTTATCAAACACATCCTCTATGAGTTTTTCTTTTCCTTTTTCAACAACAATAAGCATACGCTCCTGCGATTCAGATAAGAGTATCTCGAATGGTTCCATGTTCTTCTGACGCAATGGTACCTGGTCTAGATTAATTTTCATGCCATGTCCACCTTTCTCCGACATCTCTGATGTTGAGCATATAATACCTGCTGCCCCCATATCCTGCATCCCAACCACAGCTCCTGTCTTGATGACTTCCAGAGTCGCTTCAAGTAGTAATTTTTCCTGAAAAGGATCGCCTACCTGGATTGAAGGGATATCATCCGCTGAGTCTTCAGTAATATCTGCTGATGCAAACGTGGCACCGTGAATTCCATCTTTTCCGGTTGAAGATCCAACAATATAAACCGGATTGCCTACACCTTTGGATATTGCTGAAACAAGATTAGTTGTTTTCATCAAACCAACAGACATAGCGTTAACTAATGGATTTGAATAGTAGCAGTCGTCGAAGTTAACTTCACCACCAACAACCGGAACACCAAAAGCATTGCCATAGTCGCCAATACCTTTAACTACTCCTTTCAACAGCCATTTAGTACGATCTTTATCTATATCTCCAAATCGCAACGAATTTAATTGAGCTACTGGACGTGCACCCATCGTAAAGATGTCGCGGTTAATACCTCCAACACCTGTAGCTGCCCCTTGATAAGGTTCAACTGCACATGGATGGTTATGAGATTCTATCTTGAAAACGCAAGCCATGCCATCTCCAACATCGACCATCCCTGCATTTTCCTGACCTGCATCTACAAGGAGTTGCTTCCCTGAACGGGGTAATGTTTTTAGCCACTTGATAGAGTTTTTATAAGAAGCATGCTCCGACCACATCACTGAGAAGATACTTAACTCAGTGTAATTAGGCGTTCTTCCTAATATCTCTATTATTTTATTAAACTCTTCCGGCAATAAACCTATCTCTTTTGCAGTTTCTACTGTAGCGACTTTTGTTGTACTCATGATTAAATTAGATGATGAATAATTTATCTGCAAAATTACAAATATTAATATTATCTTTGTCATGAATATTTAATTAGATAAAAAATGTTTATCTTTGAATCATATTTCATACTTAAAAAAAGAACTACATATGAATAAAATTGCTTACATAACAGGCGCTACTTCAGGTATTGGTAAAGCTTGCGCCATGAAATTTGCTGACTATAGTTACAACTTAATTATTACCGGAAGACGCAAAGAAATTTTAGATGAACTAGCAGATTCAATCAGAAAAAAGTACAAGGTTGAAGTACTTACCCAGTGTTTTGATATTAGAGACAGGGCTGCTGTTAAGAAAAGTGTTAAAGATCTTCCTATGGAATGGCGCGAAATAGATGTATTAATTAACAATGCCGGCCTTGCCTCAGGATTAAATCCTATTCAGGAAGGATTATACGATGATTGGGACAAAATGATTGATACCAATGTAAAAGGATTGCTTTACATGACAAGGTATCTTGTTCCATTAATGATTCTTCATAATAAGGGACATATAGTAAATATAGGCTCTATTGCCGGAAGAGATGCATATCCTAATGGTAATGTATATTGTGGTACTAAAGCTGCAGTTGATTCTATTACAAGAGGAATGCGTATGGATTTGCTTCAATATGGTATAAGAGTATCTCTTGTTGAACCTGGTGCAGTTGAAACTGAATTCTCTGAAGTTAGGTTCAAAGGCGACAAAAACAAAGCTAAAAATGTATATGAAGGATATGAACCTTTAACTGGTGATGATGTAGCAGATGTGGTTTATTTTGTTTGCTCTATGCCTGCACATGTCAATATCAGCGATGTAATGGTGGTGCCAACAGCTCAAGCTAATCCTTTTTTAATTCATAAGAATCTCTGATAAATCAAGCTTGCAATGAGAACCAAAGCATTCCTTATATTAGTTTTAATTTTACTTAATATTAATATTAAAGCTCAAAGATCAGGCGATCTTAGAATAGTTGGGTTTGCTGAAGTTTCTCATTTCAATACTGGAACTCTGACTTCCTATGGTGTTTTTGGCGAGGTATTTATAAGTAGGAGTTTTAGTTTGAACTACCAATATACTTTTGGAACTAATCAATACGGGAATTTTTATAGCCACTACCCCGGTGCTGTTTCCTGGTTTGTTGAGAGTGTTAAATATTATGATCTTGAATATGCAACTTCTGAAAGTACTGATTTCTGGATTTATGTTTTAGCCGCAACAGCCCTTGTTCCAGAGGGTATAAGCTTTCATGCATATCCAAGAAAGTGGCTAGAGATAGCTCCATTTTTAAATCCTTTTAGTACAGATTATAATATTCTTGATAATAATCACTCAACTATTACAGCTTCATTGGGTATAAGAGCACATGCTAAGCTTGGGCGTCATTTCTCAGTTGTTCCTCATTTTGGTTTGAAACATATTTATAAGACTAGTGATAATGGTAATTTCTATGGACTTGGTATTGGCTGGCTATTCTAACTAATCATAATGAATAAACAATCACCTCCTAAGGTTTATGTTGCTCTTCCTGTTATTAATGAACTTGAAAATATTCAAGCATTTCTTTCTGATTTAAACAGTCAGACTTATACTAATTATGAACTCTTTGTTTGTGTTAACCAACCCGACAATTGGTGGGATGATGCTGATAAAGTTGCGATCTGTAAAAGTAATCTTGCAACTATTGATTTATTAAATAAACAAGACTTCAACATTAATATCATTGATAAAAGTAATAAAGGTAATGGTTGGCAGGGTAAACAAATTGGAGTTGGTTGGGCTCGTAAGGTGTTGATGGATGCAATTAATGAAATAGCTGATAAAGATGATATTGTTGTTAGCCTTGATGCTGACACCCGGTTTAATAGTAATTATTTTAATTCTATTATTGATATCTTTAATAATAACCCTAAAGCAGTTGCAATATCTAATCCTTATTACCATCAACTAACTGACGATGATAATGCCAACAGAGCCATTTTAAGATATGAGATATATATGCGTCATTATGCTATTAATCTTTGGCGGATTAATTGTCCTTACAACTTTACTGCACTTGGGTCGGCTATATCATTCCCTTTGTGGGCTTACAGGAAGATAGGAGGGATCACACCAATGAAGAGTGGCGAAGACTTTTATTTTCTTCAGAAATTAGCCAAGACAGGTAAGATCATTAATTATAATAAAGAAAAGGTATATCCTGCTGCCCGTTTCTCCGACAGAGTTTATTTTGGTACCGGCCCTGCAATGATCAAAGGTAATAATGGTGACTGGGATAGTTATCCTATATATCACAATACACTATTTAATAATATTAAGGAAACTTATAGTCTTTTACCTGAACTTTATCATAAGGATATTCAGTTACCTTTAAGTTCGTTTATTGCTGAGCAGTTTAAGGATGATAAATGGTGGGTTGCTTTGCGCAATAACTATAAAACCGAAGAGCAGTTTGTAAAAGCCTGCATAGTTAAGATTGATGGTTTACGAATACTTCAATACTTAAAGTCTAATCAGAACACTATTGGTATGACTGACGAGCAATGCCTCAGAGATTTCTTTTTTCATTATTATAAAGATGATATTAATGAAATAAATGTTAACTTTGATTCGTTTAATTTTGATGACTTATCTACTATTCAACTAAATGCTGTCAGAGATGTTTTGTGTACAATAGAAGAGAGTTATCAGGCTTTAAAATCTAATCAATAAATGAAAGAACATAATAAAACTTTACTTACTATACTTGGACCTACTGCTACAGGTAAAACCAAATTAGCTGCTCAGGTGGCTGCTCAGATTAATGGGGAGATCATAAGTGCTGATTCTCGTCAGGTATATAAAGGTATGGATTTGGGTACTGGTAAAGATTATGAGGATTATAGGGTAGGGGATAGCATAATTAAATATCATCTTGTTGATATTGTTGAAGCAGGTACTGTATATAATCTTTTCAGGTTTCAGCAAGATTGTCTCAAGGCTATTGAAGATATAGTTTCAAGAAATAAGTTCCCTGTTTTGTGTGGTGGTACAGGCATGTATATAGAAGCTGTTCTGGAGAACTATCATCTTTCTTATACTCCCATTAACACAGGACTTAGAGATAAATTAAAAGACTTTACCGATAAGCAACTTAAAGAACTTTTGTCTTCACTTAGAGAACTCCATAATACTACTGACGATGACCGTGAGCGATTAATACGTGCTATTGAGATTGAACAATATAAGCTTGATAATTCTAATACTAAAAATAATGATTCTCTTTTGTTAAACAATGTATTGGTAGGTATTCATTTTGAGAGAGATGTTATTGGGACAAGGATTACTTCACGATTAAAGACTCGTCTTAATACTGGGATGATAGAAGAGGTAAAGGCTTTGCTCGACAATGGTCTTACGCCTGAACAATTAAAGTTTTATGGCTTGGAGTATCGTTATATTACAATGTATCTTACCAATGAAATAACTTATGATAAGATGTTTGAACTCTTAAATATCGCTATTCATCAGTTTGCCAAACGTCAGATGACTTGGTTCAGACGCATGGAGAAAAAAGGTTATCAAATTCATTGGATAGATGGTAATCTTGAAGATACTGTAAAGGTAAATACTATACTGGTATTGCTTAATTAATTATGAATTATGAATGAAATCAACAATAAAACTACAAATCAGGCTCCTCTCCTTTCAGGAGAGGCGGGGGTGAGGTCTTTTAAGATGAGAATTTATACAGTTACTATTTTCCTTTTCATCTCCACTATTGCTAACTCCCAGTTATGGAAAACTTACGATGTATTTAATAGTGGGCTTATTAATGAATACGTTACGGCTATAGGTGTAGATAATCAAGGAAACAAATGGTTTGGAACTAACAATGCAGGCGTCTCTAAGTTTGATGGCACTAACTGGACTACTTATACCAATCTTAATGGATTAGCTAGTAGCTATATTCGCACTATAGCAAAAGATACTAACGGTAATATGTGGTTCGGGATGATTGATAATATTGGTAATGGAGGCCTTACTAAATACGATGGTACTAACTTTGCCAATATTACAACTGCAAATGGTTTGATTGATAAGCGTGTTATTTCTATCTGCAACGATAAGCAGGGCAACGTATGGTTTGCTACTATGGGTGGGGTTTCGTGTTATAATGGGAGCGTATTTACGAATTACACTTCTGCAAATGGTTTGTTGAGCGATATTGTGTATGCTATGTGTGTGGATAATCAGAATACTAAATGGTTTGGAACTGCTAACGGTATATGTAAGTTGCATGATACTACCTGGACAACTTATCCTTTGATAAATGGCAATACCTATAATAATATAAATACTATTGCTGCCGACCATCAGGGTAAGGTGTGGTTTGGCTATAGTGACGGTTTGTTGATTTACAATGCAGGCAACTGGTCAACAAAAGACACCAATGATGGTCTTACTAATAATTATGTAAATGCTATTGCTGTTGATTCATTAAATAATAAATGGATAGCTACCATGTCTGGGGTATCTGAATACAATGATGTAAGTTGGAAAAACTATGCTTATGTTGATGGAATGGCTGATGATTTTGTTAAATCTATTTGTGTTGATAAGAACAACATCATTTGGTTTGGCACCTGGAGTGGTGTTTCTAAATATAATGGAAAGTATTTAGGAGTTGACGAATATACTGAAACTACTACTATTAATTGCTATCCCAATCCTGTTAAAGATATTCTTACTGTTAATAACCTCCCTAAGGATGCCAGTCTTACTCTTTTAAGTATGAATGGAGAAACAGTTTATAATATACATGCTGATAGATTTGCCCGAATTGATGTATGTAAGTTAAGTAAAGGCTTATATATTCTTGAGATTACCAGCCCAAAAGCGATTGCATATAAAAAGATAATAGTGGAATAAAGTTTTGTATTTAATCCTATAACAAAAAAACCTCCATCAACTTAATGATGAAGGTTTTTCTTTTATAAATTATTTTTCGTAATTCGTAATTCTTAATTTCTTATTCCCTCGTCTTTTAGGAGAGGGCTTGGGGCGAGGTCACCGGAGTCAAATATATAGCAATCACATCCTGATTATCATCTGTAATTACATGTTGTACCGAATACATAACAAAGCCAAAAGCCATTACTTGAATTGTGCAAGTACCCAAAGGCACTACTATATTTCTAAACGAACCATCAATTCTACTATTTATTGATTTAGGCATTTCAAAAACCTGAAACATACCATGCAATATCTTTTCATTAGTTGTTGCTGAATAAAGTTGAAACGACTTAAAAGTAGTTGGTACTGTAGGTTCATTGTGTCTAACGCCTGTATGTACAAGTTTTATAATATTAAGATATCTTGTTAATAGTTCCTCATTTACACCTGCATAAGCATACATTGCATTAGTAAGTTTGTTTTTAATGATTGATAAAATTTTATTACGAATCACTTTCAACTGTTTTCCATAATCAACTCTAGCTTTAATTTTATCATGTGGAAGAATACTTAAACCTGCAAAAGTTTCTTTTGCTGTTACAATTTCTGCTATTTTAGCAGGTAATATATTACATGCTGTTAGAGCAAGTGGATTGTCAGTACAAACTGTAAGTAAATTTTCTGTTCTGCTTAATAATTCGCCTGCACGAAGATTTTTCAATAACGAAGGATCACATTTCATCTGATCATGCAATTCCATTAATCCTTTATCATAAAAATGACCTGCCAATGGTCTCGATACATTTAATATTAATGTACGTAAAGTTAAGCTAGCTGCTGCTTTCTCTTTTGCAGTACCTGTTATTATTTTGGTTTGTTTATTACCGATAAGTTTATACTGTACATTCTGTATTCTTATCTCACCTAAATACTTTAATATATCAGTATGTCCTGTAAGTACTGTTGCATTTTCATCTGCGAAAAGATCGATCTCATCGAACAATTCACCATAAATTATATCATCATCTGTCATTTTGCTATTAATTTAATTTGTTTTTTTTGTTAATGGAACGACACTATATTTTTATTATTGTTTAGGAATGAAAATATATTTATTTATTTTCCTTTCTATCCATTTACTTTGTTAATCCTTAATTAAACTCACCTGCCCCTTAATTATACCTTTTTCTTTTAATATTACTTTATAAAGCCCTACTTTAAAGCTTTGGATGTTTATTTCTTTTTGTGAAGATGTTTTTGCAAGCTTTTCTTCAAACACCATTTGTCCAAGCATATCATATACTTGTAGTTCTCCTTCTTTATTTAGTTGTGGATATGTTATTGTTGTTTGTATGATTGCTGGATTAGGAAAAGCTTTTACATCTTCCTTACTTTTTATGTTATTCATTTCATTTACTCC